>JASLRT010000097.1 GCA_030743815.1 Candidatus Neomarinimicrobiota bacterium
ACACCCAGAATATCGACAGGCTGAACATACCGAGTTTGCAGTTGTGGGACGGCCCCAACGGTGTTCGCAGCAACAGCGGTCAGCCGACAACAGCCTTCCCTGTAGGGATAGCCATGGGGGCGACGTGGAACCGGTCACTGATTGAAGAGCTTGGAACCGCCCTCGGCCGAGAGTGCCGGTCCATGGGGGTAGAGGTTCTGCTAGGTCCTACCGTTAATATTATCCGCACGCCCCTTGGAGGGCGCAATTTCGAGGCTTATTCCGAAGATCCATACTTAACCGGAGAAATCGGTGTTGCTTTTGTCAGGGGGCTTCAGGGTCAGCATGTGGGGTGCAGTGTGAAACACTACATCGCCAACAACCAAGAGAAGAACCGTAACAGTGTCAGTGCCGAGGTCTCTGAAAGGACCCTAAGAGAGATTTACCTTCCCGGATATAAAAAAATTGTTCAAGAAGCCAACCCAATGACTTTTATGGCTGCTTATAACCGAATCAACGGGGTTTTTGCTTCTGAGCATACATACCTTATCGATGATATTCTGCGGGGGGTGTGTGGTTTCCAAGGAGTTGTTCTCTCCGACTGGGGTGCGGTACAAAGTACAGTCCCTTCGCTGACGGCGGGGCTCGATCTCGAAATGCCCGGCCCGGGAAACTTCTACGAAAAGCCTTTGCGCAAAGCCGTCAAAAACGGTGACGTCAGTGTAGAGCTGGTGGACGTGAGTACTCTAAGAATGCTGGAGTTAATTTTGAAAACAAGCTCTCTTAATAAAGACATTAGCGATACCACTTACGCCCTTTCTGCTGAAATGACAAAGAACCGCGTGCTGGCGCGAAGGGTTGCCGAAGAATCTATCGTGCTGTTGAAAAATGAGGCTGGTCTGCTTCCCATTAACCCTGATGCTGTAATGTCCATAGCAGTTGTAGGACCGAACGCCGACAGGGAAATCAGCCAGGGTGGCGGAAGCGCCCGCGTTACATCCCAGCACAACATTACCCCACTGGACGGTATAAGGAGTGTCAGTACTAAATACAGTGTCCCGGTCTCATCACATCCGGGCGTAGAGAATCACCCTGCGGTCCCTCTGATCGAACCAGCCCTGATCCTGCCTATGGAGGGCTCCCCCGAAGCGGGTCTAAAGGGAGAATATTATAAGTCACCAAATTTTTCGGGCTCTCCCTATAAGACAGTGACTGACAAGACACTTCGGATATTCGGTCTTGTCGAAGGAGACGATTCTTTCGCTTCCGTAAGGTGGTCCGGCGTTTTCACGGCACCGCAGACAGGTGAATATACGTTCAGTGCCAACGCAGGCCTCGGAAAGGCAAAAATTTTTCTGGATGGTAAAAAAGTTAGTTTCACCGATAAAACTCCACCGCTCTTTGGCGGCAGAATCCCTGGCGCAAGTATCGGATCTATCCTTTTAGCTGAGGGCAATCACCCCATAATGGTCGAGTATTCAGCTAGGATGAATTTTTTCATGCGCCTGCTGCTAAAACTGATGATGCCGGGAATGTCGGGTATTCTGGAAAGCTTCAGACTCCTGGAGATTGGGTGCCGGGTGCCGGAACCTGACATGAACATCGCCGTCGAGACCGCCAAAAATGCTGCCTTTGTAATTGTTGTTGCGGGAACACCCGATAACTACGAAACAGAGGGTGATGACAGGCCCTCTATGAAGCTTCCCGGCAGGCAGGATGAGTTCATCCGGGCGGTTTTGGAAGCAAACGAAAACAGTGTGGTTGTTATCAACAGCGGCTCCCCCGTTGAGATGCCGTGGGCAGACGACTGTCGCGCCATTGTTCAAATGTGGCTGCCGGGACAGGAGGGTGGTAGCGCCCTGGCCAACGTCCTGTTTGGTTCAGTCAACCCGTCTGGGAAGGTGCCGGTTACTTTTCCCAAAAAACTCGAAGATAATCCGTCCTTCAATAATTACCCCGGAGATAAAACGGTTAAATATGAAGAAGGCCTTTACATCGGTTACAGGCACTACGATTCCAGCGAAATAGAACCGTTGTTCCCCTTTGGACATGGCCTTTCATACACCCACTTCGACTTTGATTCTCTAGCGGCCCCCGATTCAGTAAAGATGGGAGATGAGTTTCAGGCGTCTCTAACCGTAACAAATGTGGGTGAAGTTGCGGGAAGTGAGGTTGTACAGCTTTACATAAGGGATCTTGTAGCCTCTGTCGATCGTCCTTACAAAGAACTGAAGGGGTTCAACAAAGTTCGCTTGGATCCGGGCGAGTCAAAGCGCGTAACTTTTTCTATAAACAAGCTCGACCTATCGTTTTATGACACCACATCTGGTGCGTGGGTCGCTGAGACAGGAGAATTTAAGTTGCTGGTTGGAAGCTCGTCAAAAGAGATAAAAAGCCAAAAGAGCATTTACCTTACCAGGTAGCTGTTGTTCCCAAGACTTGAGTCAAGTCTTATAATCTAGATCATACCACTCTTTCGTTTACCGAATCCCACTCCACCCGCCTGCCTTCCCGAAACGCTTTTGTAGCCATGTGGCACGCGATGGCCTCTTCAAAACCCACATCAATATTGCACTTGGGTGTTGTATCGTGACGTATCCCGTCTAGCCAATCCTTTATATGAAGATGGGAAGGATCCACTCTTTTTCCGCCGCGATAAGTGTACACAAGACCTTTACTGGCGAAATATCTGGTGCTGGCGGACGTAATTCCATCTATCTGTTTGGATCCCGGACTGTAGGCGAAAAGCGGTAGGGATGTGCTAATTTCCCCGCTGTCGATCTTCTGTCTAAACCTTGTTGATTGGTGATCTGCTGACACGCTCAACGGGCTGCTGGAGGCTGACCCCTCATTGCCGAGCTGCATGGTTGCGTCATGTCCCATAAACAGGTTGCCCCGGCTCCGCCCGGAGGCCAGGGTGGCACTGTAAATCAGCGTTAGATCGTTGTCGGGATATTCAAACGTTACCTGAAAAACGTCTGGCACGTCGCGCCCATCCTTATAGTGATAAATGCCACCACTGGCAACAGCATGCTTTGGAATTCCCACGTTCATTATCTGGTTGAAAGCGTCAAATTCATGAGAAAAAAGATCTCCCGACAGCCCCGTACCGTAATCATACCAACAGCGCCAGCGGAAGAACCTTTCCAAACTAAACGAAACTCTGTTCGGTGACGGCTGCTGGAAAGTCTTCCAATCGATGGTCTTTGGATTCCCTTCTGGATGAATATTATATACCCACGCACCACCGGGTGAATTGCGGTTGGTGGTTAACTCAACAAGCGTCACGCCACCCAGTATCCCACTTTCAACAATTCTTCTCGCCTGCTCATGTGTTTCCACCTGCCTGTTCTGGTGCCCGAGCTGGAACACATTCCCTGTCTCTTTTACCGCTTTCCGTACGGCGAATGTTTCTTCTATGGTCCGCGTCATACACTTTTCACAATAGACATGCTTGCCAGCTTCCAGAGCATCTATTGTTATGCGCGAGTGCCAGTGGTCCGGTGTGGCCACTATAACAGCATCAATATCTTTGCTGTCAAGAAGCTCTGTATAGTGTCTATACCGTTTTGCGCCTGTGAGTGCTCGCGTACCAGCGCCGGGCCTTATATCATTCCTCGAAGCGGTCATGGCCCTTTCAGCCCGCACATCGAAAAGGTCACACACACCGTTTAACACAACATTAAGATCTTGCTGCTCCATAAAGGTTTCAAAACCTTTATCAAGCCTGTTCTTCTCGGCATCTGACGCCTTCCTCTCCGTCCAGTCGGGGTGTGCGAAGCCGACGCCTCTTGTAAGGTGTTCTCCTCTACCGCCATAACCTATGATACCGAGCCGGATCAGTTCTCCCTGTGCTCTGGGCGGTACAACAGTAGGTGCCTCTATTTGCGTACCTAATTCGGCAAGTATGTTCATCTTTCTTAACCCGTCGAAGGCCCTCTTCTTCAAGAGTTCATAAACAAATAGCGCCATAGCAGGGATTGATGCGAGGGCCCTTAAGGCTTCCCGCCGACCAAATTTTATCCCTGAATCACTCGTTGACTGCGCGCCAGATTGTCCGTTTTTATCGTTCATGACCTACCTCACGTTTATTATTCCTGTTGGTTCCCCCGTGCCGTTGCCATCGCCGTTACTTCCTTCATCACCCAGATGATATCGACAAGATTGGGTCTAATCCAGGCCATTTCCACGCCTCTGCTCTCTGCATACTTAAGGATCTATGCTCATGGACTGTTGCGCCATGTGAGCGCCCCGGAATTTAGATGGCCTAACTCTCCCCTTCAACTTCTTCCTTAAACAACCGTAACTGCCAGATCCGCCACACCAAAACAGCTCTCTATGCCAATCTTACATACACGCCCTGTCAATAAGGTCTACCGGTGTGCATATTTGTCATACGCTCTTTGTTGGCACGCTCCTTGCCTTAAATGGGGTGAATGTCTGTTCTGGTAAAACTTAATAGAACAACTAAAGAAAAGGAGATAGAACAATGACACTCGTAAAATGGACACCCAGAATGACTGGTATAACCCCCTTCAGGTCGCGCTCGCTGTTGAGCGATTTTGACCGCCTTTTTGGTCCCGTCTTTCCGCTGGGACTAGATGGACAATCATCTCGTGGCGCCGAATGGCTTCCCGCCTTTGATGTGATGGAAAAGGACAAGGAATACGTGGTGCGCGTTGAGTCGGCCGGCATGGAGAAAGGTGATTTTAACGTGACTGTGAAAGATGGCGTCCTGACGATCACCGGCGAGAAGAAAGCGGAGGATGAAAAAGATGGCAACGACTACACCTACCGCGAATCCCGTTATGGTCGCTTCGCCCGCTCATTCCGCCTGCCTGACGAGGTTAACGAGAAGAAGGTCAAAGCCAATTATAAGAACGGCGTACTGACCATCTCCATTCCCCGCTCAAAACCGGTGGAAGTGAAAGAGCTTGAGGTAGAGATCAGCTAACAGCCCTCTCTATAGAAGTTCTAAAAGAAGAGCCCCCGTCTAACGCGGGGGTTTTTTATATACCGAAACCTGTAATACTTCCCACGTATCTAGTTAGCTCTTACAGAGATCGGTTTACAGACAATATCCTGTTTAGGTGGGTGCCTCTACCATCAAGGGCGCTGTTCCACCCTATTCCCACCACTTGAATTCCCGCATAGGAGGCACACAATCCCACATGTGTTGCCACCTCCGAGACATCCTCCCCTCGCGCCCCCGAGAACCTTTTACAGCCAACCGTGCTCACCTCTCGCTGCGGTACCCCTAAGACTTTCTTTGAATAGATCTTGCTGACGTCTGGAAACCGGGGTTGTTCACCAATGGGTGTTCGTCCAGAGAGAGGGTTCTCACCGGAGAGATTCCGATGGTCTGTGATCTGAACAACAGGTTCCTCTGACTTCACCCTATCTATCAGCCACAGGTCTTCTATGTTTAGGTTTTCATTTACTTTAATAAAGTTCCTAGGGTGAAGGGCTTTAAGAGTAAGGGCCTTCGGTTTCACGGCAACGTGCTTACCCTTTCTATAGATGGTGTGATTAGCAATGGCCTGCCCGTCTGATGAGAAACCAGCAAACGCCTTTCCGTAAAATTTCGGGCTGTGCGGCAAGTAATAAACCATTCTACCGCGGTCTTTCGCCGAACAGGGCCGTCCCGATCCTGATCATGGTCGCTCCTTCCTCCACCGCCATCTCGAAGTCCGCCGTCATGCCCATGGAGAGTTCCCGCATCTGTTTCTCGTTTGTGAGCTGCGCGTTCAGGTTGTCGCGCATTTCTCGTAGTCTCTGAAAGGTCCTCCTGGTGCGTGCTTTGTCTTGTGTAATTTCCCCGATAGTCATGAGGCCGTCAACGCGTAAGCCTGGCAGGTCAGCCATCTCTAGTAGAAGGTCCGTTTCATTCAAAGCAAAGCCAAATTTTGCTGGGTCGGCCGCTGTGTTAACTTGAGCCAGAACAGGAAATGGCTCCCCCTTTTCAGCGGTTGCCTTTGACAGTCGCCGCGCCAACTTAATAGAGTTCACTGAATCAATTGTATCGAAAATTGCTAGGGCTTTGCGGGCCTTATTAGACTGGAGGTGACCGATGAGGCGGCGCTTCAGGCCTGGAAGTTGTGGAAGTTTTTTGAATTTCTGTTCCGCCTCTTGAACCCTGTTTTCACCGATGGTCAACAGGCCAGACTCGTAAGCGCTGATAATATATTTGCCGGGGAAAGCCTTGGTAACGGCAACGATTTCAACCGGGGGTTCGTTCTCGCGGCTAGTGGATCTGAGGGCATTTTCGATCCGCTCCCTGACCAATTCAAGAGTGGTGAGATTAATCACTCAAATAACTACTTTGCTTCTTTGTCCGGCACCCCGTTGTCAGACGGTTCTAGCGCCGCTCCCTCCTCCCCGGAACCTTCCTCTATAACCCTCGTGATGCCTGAAATTTTGTCCTTTTCGTCCAGGCGTATCAGCTTCACTCCTTGCGTAACGCGCCCAATCGTCCGAATCTCTGAAACCTGCTGCCTTATAAGCACGCCACGATCTGTTATAACCATTAAGTCGTCTGAGTCAACCACCTCCATTACGGCCACCATTTTGCCAACCTTCTTCGAGGTGCGCATCGCCATTACACCCATGCCGCCCCGTTTCTGGGCGCGGTACTGCATGATGTCGGTTCGCTTGCCGTAGCCCTTCTCCGTGGCGACTAGAATCGTCCCCTCTCGCCTTATCACAACCATGCCTACAACTTTATCACCCTTAGAGGACTTGCGGATGCCAATCACTCCCCTCGTTTTTCTTCCTGTGGATCGAACGTCCTGCTCAGAAAAGCGGATAGACTTACCTTCCCATGTGCCCAAGAGAATGTCGTTGTCCCCCTCTGTAATTTTTGCTTCAATAAGTTTGTCGCCTTCCCGGATGTCTATTGCATAAATGCCGCCCTTACGGGGATTGCCATACGCTGAAAGGTTTGTCTTTTTTATAATTCCCTGCTGTGTGGCCATAACGATATAGCGGCTTTTATCAAACTCTTTAACGCTGACATACGCTTCAACCTTTTCGCCCGGCTCTGTCCCCACCAGGTTTACAATTGCTCTGCCGCGTGCTGCCCTGCCCCCCGGCGGCACCTCATGTACCTTCGCCCAATAGCACTTACCCTTGTCGGTGAAAAACAGCATGTAGTCGTGGGTGTTGGCAATGAACATGTGTTCAACAAAATCTTCTTCCTTCGCTTTGGCGCCCTGCAGCCCCCTACCTCCCCGGCGCTGACTACGGTAGGTTGAAGCAGCGGTTCTCTTTATATATCCGTTGTGTGTGATGGTTATGACAACATCTTCTTCTGCGATCATGTCTTCCACGGAAAAGGTTTTTCCCACAGGAATAATCTCCGTCCGCCTCTCATCACCATACATCTGCCGAACCTCTTCCAGCTCCTTTTTTATTATTGCCATTCGTTGTGGGCGGCTTTCCAGAATTCCTTTAAGTTTCGCGATCAACTGAATTATTTCTTTATACTCCTTGACAACCTTTTCTACCTCAAGGCTCGTTAGTTTCTGAAGCCGTATTTCGAGGATCGCCTTGGACTGTCTCTCAGAAAGATCAAACGCGTTCATCAGCCCCTCCTTGGCGTGGGCGGGATCTTTACTCTGGCGAATAAGATTAATAACTTCGTCAATGTTGTCTAGTGCAATTTTCAACCCTTCCAGTACGTGGGCCTTTTCTTCTGCCTGCTTAAGATCAAATTCTGTCCGCCGCACAACAACCTCGTGGCGGTAGTCAACAAAATGCTGCAGCATGTCCTTAAGCGGCATAATCTTCGGTATGCCGTCTACGAGCGCCAAAAGGATAATTCCGAAAGTGTCCTTCATTTGCGTGTTCACATATAGCTGGTTCAGGACCACCTCTGGCACGATGTCGCGCTTCGTTTCTACAACTACTCGCAGCCCCTCTTTATCAGATTCATCACGAACGTCCGCAATCCCTTCAATTCTTTTTGACCTCACCAGATCTGCAATTTTTGCTATCAGGTTTGACTTGTTTACCTGGTATGGAATCTCATTTATGATTATGTTAGATTTGCCCCCTCTAACAGTTTCAATAAGGGCTTTCGCTCGCACCGTAATTTTTCCGCGCCCCGTACTGTACGCCTCCCGGATACCGTCAATACCTTCGATCATCGCTCCCGTGGGAAAGTCAGGCCCCTTTATGATACCCATTATTTTATCAACATCCAAATCAGACTCATCGGTGAGTCTAATAAGTACATCAACCACTTCACTAAGATTGTGGGGAGGAATTTTTGTGGCCATGCCAACAGCAATTCCTTCCGAGCCATTAACCAGAAGGCTGGGCAGAACTGTGGGTAGAACTTGCGGTTCTTCCAGCGACTCATCAAAGTTGGGCACCCAATCCACGGTTCCCTTATCAAGATCGCGTAACATTTCACTGCCCATGCGCGTCATCCGCGCCTCCGTATACCTCATGGCCGCTGCGTTGTCACCATCAACAGATCCAAAGTTTCCCTGTCCATCCACCAGGGGATATCGCATGGAAAAATCCTGCGCCATTCTCACCAGCGCATCATACACAGAAGAGTCGCCGTGGGGGTGATATTTTCCCATAACGTCTCCCACGATGCGAGCACTTTTTTTGTGTGCGCGATTCCACTGCACACCAAGATCGTTCATCCCGTAAAGTATGCGGCGGTGAACCGGTTTTAACCCATCCCTCACGTCTGGCAGCGCCCGTGCTACAATCACAGACATGGAGTAGTTCAGGTAGCTCTCCTTCATCTCGTCTACAATGTCGCGCTTGATTGAAATATCTCTGCTTATTTCACTCATATTTTTTCTCAGACGTCGAGATTTACAACAAACTTTGCATGTTCTGTAATGAAGGCGCGGCGCGCCTCTACGTCACTGCCCATCAGGTCGCCAAACACCTTTGTCGCCTCACCTTCGGTTTCCACTGAAACGCGTAGCATGGTTCTTCGCTCTGGATCCATTGTGGTGGTCCACAACTGCTCCGGGTTCATCTCGCCAAGGCCCTTGTATCTCTGAATTTCTATTTTCTGTTTTTTGTTCTCCTTTTCAAACCTCTCCATTATGAAGTCTCGCTCACTGTCATCATAGGCGTACTGTTCTTTCTTTCCTTGGCGCACTTTGTAAAATGGCGGCTGTGCAATATAGACGTGCCCCGACGTTATTAATTCTGACATCTTGCGGTACAGAAATGTCAGTAGTAGTGTTCTGATGTGACTGCCGTCAACGTCAGCATCCGTCATAATGATAATTTTATTATACCTCAGCCTTGCAATGTCGAACTCTGCCCCCGTGGGCTTTGCCCCTTCCCCGTCATCGCTGTCGGTATCTCCACCAAAACCTGTCCCTAGGGCGGTGATTATGGCCTGTATCTCGTTGTTGGCAAGAAGCTTGTCCACGCGTGCCTTTTCAGCGTTAATAACCTTTCCACGCAGCGGCAAAATTGCCTGAAAGCGCCTGTCGCGTCCCTGTTTTGCGGAGCCACCGGCCGAGTCTCCCTCAACTAGAAATATTTCACACAACGCAGGGTCCCTGCTGGAACAGTCAGCCAGTTTTCCCGGTAGCGATCCCCCTTCAAAGGCTCCCTTGCGACGGATCAGTTCCCGTGCCTTTCTTGCGGCCGCTCTGCTCCTGGCAGCTAAAACCGCTTTTTCGATTACCCGCTTCGCAATAGATGGGTTTTGCTCCAGAAACTCCTGAATCCCCTCATATACGAGAGCATCAACCAGGCCTTTTACTTCCCCGTTTCCGAGTTTTGTCTTTGTCTGACCTTCAAACTGTGGCTCAGCAACCTTAATGGAGATAACAGCCGTCAGGCCTTCGCGAAAGTCTTCACCGGAAAGAGTAAGGTTTTCGCCTTTGGTTGTTTTGATTAATTTGTTTTTGGTGGCGTGTGAGTTGAGTGCCCGCGTCAGCGCCGAACGAAAACCGGAAAGGTGGGTTCCTCCCTCTACTGTGTTTATATTGTTCACAAAAGAGAGTATGTTTTCGTTAAAGCCGTCGTTGTAGCGCAGGGCAACTTCAACAGGAACAACACCGCCCTCTCTGTTTACGGTGATAACTTTTTTGTGCAGTTCTTGGGTTGAGCTGTCGAGAAATTTTATAAAATCGCTTAGCCCGCCCCTATATTTGAAAACCTCCTTTCTGGGCCCATCCTCCGCCCGCTCGTCAATAAAGCTGATTTCCAGTCGGCTGTTCAGATAGGCAAGCTCCCGCAGCCTTTCGGCAATAATGTCATAGTCCCACTCAATGTTCTGAAATATTTCGTCGTCAGGCATGAAGGTGACCAACGTTCCTGTCTTCTTTGTCTTTCCGGCTGTTTTAAGTTTCGTGGATGCCTTGCCCCTTTCGTACTGCTGTATAGCTCTTTTCCCGTCCCGGTGAACTTCGGCTTTCAGCCATAGCGACAGTGCGTTCACAACAGAAACACCTACTCCATGCAACCCGCCAGAGACCTTGTACGTCCCTTTGTCAAATTTTCCCCCGGCATGGAGCACTGTCATCACGACTTCCAGCGCCGGCTTCTTTTCTTCTTTGTGTATGTCTACCGGTATGCCGCGACCGTTATCTTCAACGCTGACGCTGTTGTCCTTGTTAATTGTCACCTTAATTTTACTGCAGTAACCTGCGAGCGCCTCATCAACGCTATTATCTACAACTTCATTTACAAGGTGGTGCAGACCCCTCTTGCCTAGGTCCCCAATATACATCGCCGGCCGTTTTCTTACCGCCTCCAGTCCTTTAAGAACTGTTATTTCTTTGGCGCTATATTTGCTTGTCTTCTTTTTGGTTTTTGCTTTAGTGGTTTGTTTTGCTGGCATTATATTAACCGCAGGTCTCTAATGACCTTTTTTCCCAGGGTGTCGTTAAGCTTCTCCAATATTTCTCCTTTGCGCATCGCAAGTTCGTTGCGCCAGACTGGCGTTGAAACTTTCACAATCAGCGTACCGTGTTTGACTTCCTCGGGTGTTGTGTTTTCAGCAACCGCTTTTCCTACCACTTTTTCCCAGACGACCAAAGCTTCGTTTTGGAGAACAGCCCTATCAATGCCGACAGATTTCAAGACAGATCTAATTGCTTTTCCCAGCGGTTGCATAGCTTACAATGTAGTTCTGTCTCTCCTTATAAAAAACCTCGTTTCGTTGGGCGCACAACGAGGGTTTTGCAACAAAACTGTTTGCTTCGAGCTATTTCGCCCAGCATCACTGCCCGCTTGTGCGCATTGGCATAAGGAGCATGGTGATTTCTTCCTGTTCTTGTTGGGCGTCCGGACTAATGAGCGTAGCGCTGATAGGGGTGTTGAGTCGCAAATAAGCTGATTCCGTATCCAGGTGAGAAAGAATGTCACTGAGATAGAGCGCATTAAAACCGATTGTCAGCTCTTCGCCATTATATTCGACATCAACCGTTTCTTCGGCGCTAGAAGAACTTTCCGGATCTTCGGTTGTTATTTGGCTTTTCCCATCAGCAAATTTTAACGTCACCTGCCTTGTTGCACGATTAGAGAAGATGGAAACCCTCTTTACGGCCGCCAGCATTTTCTCTCTATCTACTTTGACAATTTTATCGTTTTCCTGCGGCAAGACGGAGCGGTAGTCAGGATATCTTTCATCTATTATTCTGGAAAAAGCCGTGATTCCATTAAAGGAAACCGTAAGGTGGTTATCGCCAACCCAGAGAACAACTTCTTCTTGTTCGTCGAGATAAGGAAGGACAAGGTGTAGAAATTTTTTCGGTACAATAACATCACCGGAATATCCCGCTGTCTCGTAGTCCGTGCGGGAGCAGATGGCGAGACGATGACCGTCTGTCGCCACAGATGCGACACGTTCCTCTCCCACCTCAAACAGTGCTCCCATGAGTGCTGGCTTTAACTCGTCAGAGCTGAGAGCAAATGACGTTTTCAAAATCAGCCGCTTGAATACGTCTGAGCTGATCTTGATCTCCTTTTTGTTGTCCACCTCAGGGGTTGCCGGAAACTCCTCGGCGCTTGATCCTGCAATATCGTAATTTCCAAAATCAGTTCTAATTTCGACCCTGTTATCCTCGTCCGCTTCAATAAAGATCTCCGTATCCGGCATGGCGTTCACTGTTTCGCTCAGGGTTCTGTAAGGTATGGCTACAGCACCCTCCTCTTCTATTTTTGATTCAACTAGGGCAACAATGCTGATTTCAAGATCTGTCGTTCTCAGGTTTAGGGAGCCTTTTGCGGTAAATAAAACAGTGTTGAGAATGGGTATTGTAGAGCGTGTTGGTGTTGCTTTACCAAGGTTTTGCAGTGCTGTTTGAAGGGTTTGTTTTGATAGGTTGATTTTCATGAATTATTATCCATTATTTGCGGAAATTTTTTGAAATCTTAGGATAAATCTCAGAAATGATGTTAGCGAATAATACCTTTACTGACAACAAGTTTTTCCTTCTCACCACCACATATTAATTAGAATAAACTTAGATTAGATAAAAATTTTATATAATAGTTATTATCACTGTTGATAAATAAGGACGGGGAGAACAAGTTTTTACCAACCGCACTGTTTTTTGTTCAAAAGAGACACCAGATAAGGTATTACTTTATGTTAGGAAGATGTTAACAACCTGCTTTTGCACGGCACATAAAGTGGTGTCTGCTTTTTCTGGTGTGAACGGTGGTTTCAGGATTAATAAGATGTGAATAATAATGTTACTCAAGAAAGCTTTTGATGAAAATAGAAGAAGAGGTCCTCTCTATCCAGCTGTTGAAAAAATCGGAGCGCTTCTTTGCCAGGGCCATCTGTTCTATCTCAACCCAGTGGGTCTCAAGTGTTGGGATCCCTCCCGCACTCGCATCAGAAATCAGCAGGAGATGGTATCCGTCGGAAGCCGTCACGGGAGGAGAAACCTCCCCAACGCTTAAGATGGAAATCACCTGTGAAATCTCTTTAATAGGAAAGGTGGTTGGGTCAATCCAACCAAGCTTACCATCGTTATCTTTGGTGTTTGCGTCTGCGGAATAGGTGGCAGCCATGCTGGAAAAAACGTCTTCGTTTGTAATGCTGTCTTTTATAGAAAGAGCCAAGGCGTAAACACTGTCTTCGTCAGCTGGTGACACTTGGGGTGAAACCAAGATGTGCCTGACATTAATTTTTTCCCCAAGCTTCTCAACTAGTTGGAGAATGTGGTAGCCGAAAACGGTAGGAACTACCGGGCTGACGTCACCCCTATCGAGTGAAAAGGCCGCCTCCTCGAACGCTTGGACAAAGGTCCCCCGGCTGACCAGGCCCAGTTCGCCGCCGTTCGAAGCTGAACCGGGATCGTCTGAGAACTGTTCTGCGAGAGAGGCAAGATCGTCTCCTTTAAAAACGCGCTGTCGCAGGGAGTCGGCCAGCGAGCGAGCGCGGAGACGGCTTTCATTTCCCGGCTTAATTTCAAACAGGATGTGCCTCAGATCGTATAGGGTTGGTATGACCCCAAGGCTGTCCTGGTATTCTGTATAAAAGGAATTAACCTCGTCCTTGGTTACAGAGACGTTCTGCAGAAGTTCAGTGCGGAATCGCTCTCCAATTAACTGCTCCCGCATATCGGACCAGGTTTCTCGGCGCAACTCGCTGACGCTCTTACCAAGAGCCTCTTCAAGCCGCGCCTCAGACCCAAGGCGGGTAACATATGAGCTGACGTATTGATCGAGCGCTGTGTCCACCTCTCTTTCAGCAACTTCGATGCTCTCTACTTCGGCAATTTCGAGAATAATCTTCTGGGTGATAAAATTTTGAACGACATCTTCTTGTAGTTTTAACACGCGCTCACCGTCCAGCCGCGGATCAAGCCTAAGCTCGATAGCAGTCATTTGAACAAGCTGGGCAACATCGCTCTTAAGGATCACGTGTTCGCCCACAATCGCGGCTACACCGTCAATGGTGTTCCTTTCCTGGGCGTTAAGACACAGAAGGAAGACGAGACAGAAAGAAGCAAGAACAAGGCTGCGCGAACGCACGCTTATCTGGCCCCCCAATCGATGTTGAAGCCCGGCGAAGCTCCGGACAGATGTCGGCTTGTGAGGCTGTCCATAAGATGGGTGTACAAGACGGCACCCTTTTCACGCAGAACGCTCTGGACCACTACATCATAAACTTCGTCGAGACCTTGGTACGTTTGAGCGCGGTAACGCGCCAGAACTTCAATAACATGGTAGCCGCGACTGCCCAAAATAGGACCAAAGACACCCCTCCCAGCCTTGGGGCCGAAAACAACAGATCGAAGTTCTTCGCGAAGGTCCTGGGGAGAAACAACTGCGGCCTCAACCCGATAGTTGTTCAATAGGTCGAGGCGAGACTCGCCATCGTACCGCAATAACTTGGACTTTACCTCTAGCGCCACGGAATGTTGGGGTAGCAAGAAATGCAGCATTTTTACCGAATCGCTATGTCGCAGGTATTGGTGGCGGTTTTTCATATAGTGGTTTCGCAGCTCTTCAGGGGAGACGTTAGTTGCAGCCGAAGAAGAGAGATATGTGTCAAGGAAGGCGGCACCATAACGCTGTTTGCGGAATTCGTTAACCTGCTTTTCAATCATCGTATTTTCCGTCATCCCCCCATCAACTGCGGCCTGATAGAGAAGTTCCCTTGTAACCCAGCGCACCACGGCTTGGCGGGAAGCGAAGATAGAATCAGAAGAGGGGTGCTGCAACACAAGTGTGGCGAGAACTTCAGCCGTAAGGGCGCTGTCACCGACCTTAATTATATGAGAAGCCCCTTCAGGGGGGCCTGAGCAACCAAGTAGAAGAAAAAAGAAAAAGGGCGTCACGTGGCTGAAATGTACTGTTGGCGAAACAACTAACACACTTTTTCTAATAACACGCATTAAGAACCCAAAGTTAGACGTGGCTCAAATGGAATCAAAAAGGTAATGCAGAACAGAAAACGCCTCAGAATTTGACGACGCGCTAACAGTAAGCGTAAAAGTTCCGTCCTTGTGGTTGCCAAACGAGGCGGCCATGTTCCGGGCAGAAAGAACAGAAGAGAGTTTTTCAAAAGAGTGGGAAGGGTGCCCACGCTCTTCCACGGGCAGAAAGTAGAGAGTAACGCTGTCAGCCACAAATTTAATGCGCTCTATGCCGGCGTGAGACGCACGGGCTTGGACGGAGGCGGAATCAAACAAAAGCTTGGCTGGTGTGGGAAGAGGTCCGAAGCGATCTCTTATTTCGTAGCGTACATCGTCGACATCATCAACGGTGCGTGTTTCACCGAGCAGGCGGTAAAAGTAAAGGCGGTCGCCAATCTCAGTAATGTAGTCTGACGGCAAAAGAGCCTCTCCCTTAATGGAAATGTTTGTTCTGACATGACGGGGTGTTTCTGGAGCGCGCTCGAGACGCCTGTTAGCCACCTCTTCTATAATTTTATAGTACAAGTGGTGTCCAACAGAGGTAAGGTGGCCCGCCTGTTCAACGCCGAACAGGTTGCCGGCACCGCGCATCTGAAGATCTTGTAAGGCGAGTGCGTACCCGGAGCCGAGCGAAGTGTGGTGCTGGATATACCTGAGCCGCTCGGCGGCTGTAGTGGATATTTTCTTGTTTTTCGGAGTAAGAAGGTAGCAAAACGCTTGGCGGTCTCCTCTGCCGACGCGCCCCCGCATCTGGTAAAGCTGGGCCAGCCCGAACTTGTGCGCATTATTTATAAAAATAGTGTTGGCAAGTGGTATATCCATGCCAGCCTCTATAATGGTGGAACAGACGAGAACATCAATCTTTTTGTTCAGGAAGTCAAGCATAACGGACTCAAGTGCTGCATCAGTGAGTTGGCCGTGTGCGACAGCGACACAGAGATTGGGGAGAAGCTCACGAAGCACATCTGCAGTCGATTCGATTGTTTTAACTCTGTTGTGTATAAAAAATGACTGCCCCCCCGCTTCTGCTTCTTCGAGGGCGGCCTTTCTGATAACGCTTTTATTGAATGGAGAGGAAACTGTAATTACAGGAAAGCGCTCCCTTGGCGGTGTTGAAATGTTTGATATATCGCGGATACCGAGGAGCGAAAACTGTAGAGTGCGCGGTATGGGGGTGGCACTTAAAGTCAGGACGTCTGTGGTGCTACGCTCGGCCTTCAGAAGTTCTTTGTGTTTGGCGCCAAAACGGTGCTCTTCGTCAACGATTAAAAGGCCAAGCAGAGGGATGGAGAGATTTTGTGAAAGAAGGCGGTGCGTGCCAACGACGATATCTACCTCCCCCCTATTTGTGGCTCGGATTAATGAGATGGACACACTTCTTTTGGTAAAGCGTGACAGAAGCGCGACGCGAACGCCCAGCGGCTCAAGCCGGGATTTAAAAGAAAGAAAATGCTGGTTAGCCAGGATTGTGGTTGGGACCAGAACCACAACCTGCTTCTTATCATAAACGGCCTTAAACGCGGCCCTTATAGCAACCTCTGTTTTTCCAAAGCCGACGTCACCACATAGAAGCCTATCCATAGGGCTTGGGCGCTCCATGTCAAGAGAAATGTCTTCGTATGCGTTAAGCTGACCGGAGGTCTCTTCGTAAGGGAAAGACTCCGCAAGGCGTGTGTGGAGTTCGCCGTCGCTGGAGAAAGCAAAACCGTTAGCCTTGTGCCGAGCGGCGTAGAGATCAAGGAACGCCTGAACAACCTTTTCAGCTGATCGGCGCGTCTTCTGTTTTAGTTGCGCCCAACGAGAATTGCGCAAACTGGAAAGAGCAGGTGAGTCGTTGTCTGATCCGACATAAGGGTGAACAAGGTGAAGGCGATCCATTGGCAAATGCAAGTAATCGCCATCAGCATATTCAAGGTCAACGGCCTCATAGCTGCCATGGGATGTTTCCACAACAGAAAGGCCTCGATACCGCCCAATACCAAGGTCTTCGTGCACGAGGGGTTGACCCCATCCAAAAAGAGAGCTTTGAAGCGGTTTCACGGGTGGCTCTCTAGTCGTTGGTATTAGTGTTCGAAGCCGTGCGCGGCGGTATAATGTGTTTAGTGAAGTAGAAAACAACGACAGGGGCTCACTATAAAAAGAGTAATGTCCCGGAAATGATACAGGTGTAAAATCAGCTAAAAACACAGTTTTTTTTGGTATTGAGCGGACGTGCTGTGGCAGAAAGATAAGTTTTGTGCAGTTCCCCCCACTTCTTTTATCAATCAGCGTGAGATCGGCATCAAGGGCAGTCCAGTTTTCATTGAAAGGTCCCTTGGGGATGCAATTGAGATTGACAGGTTGTTTCGATGGTATGCCGTCGCTTGCCGCCGATACAATAGTTAGCACATCTGAGCCGCCAACACTAGAAACATTAAAAAAAGACGCGTCTTTAGAGAGGAAATCGCGTAGAGAAACACCTGCGCGGTTTTGTTGAGAGATCTTTATGGGGGGTAAAACGGTGAGCTGTGAAGTAACTGCTTCGTGTGTTTTGCGCTGTGACTCTGGATCAAAATAACGAGCCGTAGAAAGCTCTTCACCAACGTATTCGAGACGCAACGGCTGATCGTTCCCAAAGAAAAAGACATCCAGAATGCCACCGCGGACAGAAAAGGAGCCTGGGCTGAAAACTGAAGAAGTTCGCTCATAGCACCACGCTGACAACAACGCCAAAACATCTTGATATTTATATGATTGCAAGGGCAAGGCCCGTGTGTTCGGAGGGTCTTCAAGGGTGGTTTTAATACGCCAATGGTCTGCGGTATATTGATGAATAAGCAGGACACTGGAATGAGAAGAAAGGAAAAGAGCCAAGCTTTGAATGTCAGCGAATGACGACACCTCTGAAGAAGAGAGAGCAAAAGATTTAAACGGTAAAAGAGCCAAAAAAAGATCAAAAAGATAAGAGAGAGAAACACCCCGGCCTAATGAAATAACAAAATTGGATGAAGCGACACGTAGACGGGCGGCGAACAAAAAGGGTATAAGATCAATGTGTGTGTTGGTCAGGGAGGGTGGACTATCTTTACCAAACCAAGGAGACAGGGGGTTGTTGTTAAAGATGTGGTCTAGCAGAGGTTCTGCTGTGAAAGGAGGCGTTTCACGTGGAACAACCACTACAGAGATGCTACAAGAACGGTGAGGGCGGCCACATCAGATGGGGACACGCCTGAAATGCGAGAGGCTTGACCCAATGTTTCTGGCCGAACAATAGAAAGCTTCTCTTTTGCTTCAGAAGAAATAGAGATGCAGGAAGAAAAATTAAATGATTCAGGTATACGCGTGTTTTCTCCTCGCCTCATGTTTTCGACCTGAAGATACTGCTGTTTAATGTATCCTTCGTATTTTATAGAGGTTTCAACTTCATCTAGAACGTCCTGTAGAGAGCAGCCGCCAAGAGGAGTTCGGGCGGTGTTAAAAAGATTAAACTCTTGTAGCAGGCTGATAGAAACAGGCGGGCGCTTCAAGAGCCTGTAAAGAGTCGTAGACGAATTAACAGCACTTTCGCACAATGAAGATAAAAGTGTATTAGCAACCTCTTTTTTTACTGCCTTCTGAGATAATTCAGACAAAATTGACTTAATAAGACCCCCCTTTTTTTGCACAAGATCATAAGAAGAATCACAAACCAAACCGAGACTATGACCGACTTCAGAGAGACGCAGATCAGCGTTAGTGTGGCGCAAAAGTAGTCGATACTCAGCGCGAGCAGTAAACATGCGATAAGGCTCCTGCGTGTCTTTAGTAACAAGGTCGTCGATCAAAACGCCGATATAGCATTTATCGCGTGAAAAAGATATGGGCTCGCGATCAAGCACCAAGTTGGCAGCATTAATGCCAGCGATAAGTCCTTGGGAGGCAGCCTCTTCATAGCCGGAAGTTCCATTAATCTGTCCAGAGAGAAAAAGGCCAGAAACGTCTTTTAACTGTAAATGTCTGTTTAGCTGTGAGGGAAAGAAAAAATCATATTCAATAGCATAGCCAGGCCTGAAAAAAGAAACGTTTTCCAGGCCGGGAATTAAGCGTAAAGCCGCCAGCTGAAGCTCCTCAGGAAGGCTGGTAGAAAAGCCGTTTGTATATATCTGTTTTGAGCCACGCCACTCGGGCTCTAAAAAGATCTGGTGAGCGTCATTATCGGGAAAACGAACCACTTTATCTTCAATGGAGGGGCAGTATCTAGGGCCGACCCCCTGAATCTCACCACAATAGAGGGGCGACATGTGAAGATTCTCGCGAATGAGATCGTGAACAAAAGGATTAGTTTTAATTATATGACACGGCTCGTTTGGTGGAGAAAAGGAACTCGTTTTAAACGAAAATGGACGCGGCCCCATATCTCCAGACACAACCTTTAATTCTGACCAATTTATAGATTCGCGGACTAGGCGAGGAGGCGTGCCAGTTTTAAGTCGACCGGCCCTTAAACCAAGCGAGACAAGAGATTCAGTGATACCCGTGCTTGCCTCTTCACCCATGCGACCGGCCCTTATTTTGCGGCGCCCAACATGTATAAGTCCGTTAAGAAAAGTGCCACAAGTTAAAACTAGTGCGCGGCAGTGAAGGGAAGCTCCAGATGATAGTACAACGCCCGCAACTGAATGGCCGCGAACAAGGACACGATTTACCTCAGACTCGAGGATGCGAATGTTTTCAATAGAATTAATATGGTCACCGACAAAGCTTACATAGGCTTTTTTGTCAATCTGCGCTCGCGGTGACCAGACGGCGCGACCCTTTGATTTGTTTAACATTTTAAATTGAATTCCGGAGGCATCTGCTGCAACACCCATAATTCCGCCGAGAGCGTCAATTTCACGAACAAGATGTCCTTTAGCCAAACCGCCAATGGCGGGGTTACAGGACATTCTTGCTATAGCGTTAATGTCTATAGTTACGAGCGCGACAGAGCACCCCATGCCCGATGCTGCCAAAGCAGCCTCAACGCCGGCGTGACCACCACCCACAACGATTACGTCATACTTGTTCATTTATATGTTTTGTGTTTCACGTGGAACACTATTTTCCCACACAGAAACCAGAAAAAATATTGTTGATAATTTCATCGGAGGTGGTTCGCCCAACAATGGAATCAAGTGAGGACAAAGAAGACCGGACATGAAGAGCAAGCACATCTAAGGGGGTGCCATCAGAAACGGCAGACAAGGCGCACTCTAAATGTTCAAAGCAACTGGTAAGCGCTTCGAAATGACGCGCATTGGTGAGCAGAATTTCACTGTCTGTTGATGTGGGAGCCATCAAATCACCTATAGTTGTGACTAAACCAGCAATGCCGGATCCGGTAAGGGCAGAAACTAAAAATGTGGACAACCTTTTAGAGGAGTTTGTGTATTGTTTTTTTTGCTTTGACGAGAGAAGGTCGCTCTTATTAAGTACGGGTATAAACTTCTGATCATATGGACTGTTTGCAATTGAATCGGACAAATCAGAGGGGGACGATGTGTTGTCGTGAACCCAGAGAAGTAGATCGGCTCTGTCAATAAAAGATTGAGCGATGGAAAGCCCACTGGACTCGATCTCGTCAGAGGCTGGCCGGTTTCCTGCGGTGTCTATGATTTGTACGGGAAGGCCGTTTATCTGGTATTGAACTTCGACCGGGTCTCTTGTGGTACCTGGGGTTGTTGAAACGATGACACGCCTTTCAGATAGGATTGCATTTAGCAGGCTTGACTTGCCGACATTTGGTGCCCCCACAATAACGACTACAGCACCACGAACAATCCGGCGACCAGTTTCGTAGGTTAATAATAGTTTTTTAACAGTAGCGAGAACTGAGTTAAGGCTTTCTATGCGCTCCTTAACGGTTAATTCCGGCACCTCACTTGAATCAAAATCGAGCTCCGCCTCAATTACCGAAAGAAAGTCAACCAACTGTTGTCGCAAAAGGTTTATTAGGTTGGCAAATTTCCCACTCATTATCTTATAGCTGGCCGCACGGCCGACATCCGTTTTGGCGCTAATTAATTCTGCAACTGCCTCAGCCTGGCTAAGATCCATCTTGCCGTTAAGAAAAGCCCTTTTGGTAAATTCGCCCGGAGCGGCCGCATCACAACCATATAAAATACAGGCTTTTATAATATTTTTTGGCACAACATATCCACCATGGCTTGAAATTTCTAAAACATCTTCTCCTGTGTAGGAGTTGGGCGCCGGGAAAAATGTGACAACCGCTTGATCTATTTCTAAGCCATCAAAATCAAAAAGCGGCGTTAAAAGAGCATGGCGAGGCCTAAAGTCGTCCGCTGGCCTGTTTGTTATTGATATGGCGGTGTCGATAGAAGCGGGACCGCTGATGCGAATTACAGCAATTCCGCCCACCCCAGAAGGTGTCGCTAGAGCTACAATAGTAGAAGCACCAAATGAGCTCATTATTTAAACTATCTTTTAGGTTTTTGGGGGAGAGCGGGCTGACTGGGCGGGTGTACAAGATATTTCTGTTGAAGAATAGTCAAAACATTAAAAAGTGTATAATAAAGATTTAGACCGGAGGGGAAATTGTTAAACAGAAGAAAAAAGAAAACTGTCATAAAATACATCATAATCTTTTGTTGTGACTGAATTTGTGCGCCAGACATTTTTTGCTGCACAAAAATAGAGACACCCATAAGGAGGGGAAGAACCGCAACCTGGTCACCGTAAATAGGGAGGCTGAAGCCTTCTGGAAAGCGATAGATTGTATCGGGGGCAGAAAGGTCTTTAATCCAAAGCATAAACGGTGCGCCACGCAACTCAATTGTGGTGCGAAAGACAGTGAAAATGGCAAACAGAAGGGGCATTTGAAGTAACATGGGAAGGCACCCGCCCAAAGGGTTAACACCGTGCTCCTTATATAGCTTCATTGTCTCTTGGTTAAGGCGCTGTGCATCCCCCCCGTATTTTTCGCGCATAGTAGCAATAAGTGGTTGTATCGCTTGCATTTCTTTAGTTGACTGGTAACTTTTCTTTGTTAATGGATAAACTAGTATTTTCACAGCCACTGAAAAAATAACAAGTAAAACACCATAGTTAGGAATATAGTCGTGCATTGCCACGAGCAAATAGAGAACCCCCTTAGATATGCCCCTGATAAAAGACCAGCCAAAATTCATGGTCTTTTCCAGCCCCACATTCAAATCTTTTATGTTGTCATACTTGAGGGGGCCAAGATACAGAGAGCATGATGCGTGGCTCCTTGAAGGCAGGCCTACAGCCATGTTGTATGTTGGGACTAAAAGCGCGCCACTTGCGTTTGAATAAGACTCGTCAAATGAAGACAGGCTGCCGAAATTGCTGGCGGTGCGGGGTATAAGCGCAGCGGTGAAATATTTGGATCTCAACGCGGTCCAGCCAGTTTGGCCTGTTGAGGCTATCTCTTTTCCAGGGTCGCCCTTGTGCTTGGTGGTCTCACCACCTTGGAAAAGGTGTGCGGCAAAATACTGAACATCGTCTTTTTTATTGGCCTCAGTAGTCGGAACACCACCGTGCCAGACTAATCGGAATTGTTCTTGAGAAATTTCAGTGCGACTGATCTCTGAAAGATCGATTTCAAAATCGATGAGGTAGCTGTCGGCGTAAAAGGTAAGGCTTCTTGTTATTGAGCCACCCGGGCTTTCAAAGAGAAAGGTCACAACCTCTTTCTCACCGTCAACGAAAAGCGTACTTCCGCCAGAGAAGCCGTCAACTAAAGAGAAAGGAAAATCGAGCAGAGCGACATTGCCGTTAACATCTTTAAACTCAACCAATGGATTTAAATCGTTCTGCCCTGGATTAATAAGCTGAACGTATTCACCGTCTTTATAGAGATAATTTTTTAGAAGAAAGGATGAAATTGTTCCGCCGCCCATTGATGATATGGTGGCTGAATATAAAGGTGTTTCAACGTGAAACGTAGTCGCAGCCGGGGACGTAGTTGAAAGGCTACTCATTACATTCGATGGCGGCTCAGTTAGTGATCCGGCCGAACTTTCTAATGTTGAGCCAGACGCGGTGGGGTCGTAATCAAAGGGTTGATCCTCAGGAGTAGTAACCGGTGCTCCACTCTCTGGTGAAGGAGTAAGGCCGACAGTTTCGTAGTAATAGGGCATCAACATGAGTATGCCGGCGATGATGAGAAATGCGAGGAGCGTTTTTTTGTCCACAAGCTAAATTATGGAGCGGGGTCAAAACCGCCAGATGAAAAGGGGTGACAGCGCAAAATACGCTGAAGACCAAACCAAAAACCGATAATCGGGCCCCGACTTTTTACCGCCTGAATGAAATAATCAGAGCAGGTGGGATGAAAGCGGCAGCTGTTTGGAAAAAGGGGCGACATAAAAACCTGGTAGGCCCTGGCTATAAGCACAATAAAAGCGGTGACCACGCGCCCAACATAACTGGTTGAAAGACCTAATGAAAACATCATTTGAGTGTTGGGATGATTTAAGAAAAACATTCGCAAGGCTTAAAATCCAAGCAACCGGCGCCGGCAAACATTGTGTCAGGCAGACAGACGCTTACGACCCCTGCGACGGCGCCGCCGAAGAACCCTTCTACCCCCAGGGGAAGAAGCCCTTGCGCGGAACCCGTGTTTGTTTTTTCTCTTTCTTTTGCTCGGTTGATATGTTCTTTTCATAATAATTCCCCATGAAAGATCAACGCTAAAGTTAAAATAGTAAATAGAGCAAACCAAGCCATAGAATCTATTTGCCAGGCGTAGTTTATAGCAATAAATTAAAGCCGAAAAGGAGTGTGGACAACCTGTGGACAACCTAAAAATAGATAGAAACGGATTTTGGAATAGAATATCAAAAGAACTTGAGTCAGCTGTGAGTTCTCAGACATACGCAACCTGGTTTGAGCCACTTAGGGCTGTGAACATAGAAGAAGAAACTGTTACAGTTGAAGTGCCGAGCAGGTTCTACTATGAGTGGATAGACAGTCACTATGGATCTCTGATACAGGAGAAGATAAAAAGTGTGCATGGGCTTGATATGCAAATAAGATATACAGTTGTAGTGGGTGAAATGGATGGTAAAACACTTAATAAGGTAAAGAAAATAAGGAAAACAGAAGAGAACGCGGAAGAGAAACAGTATGACCGGGGTAGCAAGCTTAATAAACGATATACGTTTGATTCGTTTATTGAAGGGGGGAGCAATCAGCTTGCAAAGGCCGCAGCAAGAGCTGTTGCAGACTCTCCGGGACAAACATCGTTTAATCCCCTGCTAGTTTACGGCGGTGTTGGGCTGGGGAAAACGCACTTGCTACAGGCGATAGGTAACTGCGTTATTAAGAACAGGTCTGAGTGCAGGGCCCACTATACAACAAGCGAAAAATTTACACTTGACTTTATATCAGCCATTCAGAACAACAGAACGTCAATATTTTCTAAGAGACACAGGAACCTTGACCTTCTATTGGTGGACGACATTCAGTTCCTGCAGAAAAAAGAACAAACGCAGGAACAATTCTTTCACACATTTAATGAGCTTTATCAGCAGGGACGTCAGATAGTGCTGACGACAGACAGACACCCGCGAGAGCTTTATGGATTAAAGGACAGGCTCGTTTCGCGGTTTCAGTCGGGCCTGATTGTTGATATACACGAGCCGGACCTTGAAACTCGTATCGCTATATTACAAAGCAAGGCTGAGCGGGACAGGCTGGACATTCCATCTGAAATCCTGGAGTTTATCGCCACGAACATCAGGGGCAATATACGGGAAATGGAGGGGGCGCTTATAAAACTACTCGCATTTTCATCGCTGTCACACTCTGACGTTACCATGTCTCTAGCACAGAGAGCATTGCGCGAAACTCTTGGAAGTACGGGGCTATATAGAATAACAATTGATGACATTATTAGCGGGGTAAGTAGAATGACGAAGGTCTCAGAAAAGCAGCTCACCGGACGGGGAAGAAAGATGGAGGTGGCGCTGGCAAGACAAATGGCCATGTATCTCTGCCGGGAGATGGTGGGGGCGTCGCTTGAAAATGTGGGGCTTCATTTTGGGGGGCGCGACCACACGACCGTGATACACGCTTGTAGGACAATTAAGAGCAAAATGGAGAAAGATCAGGCATTCGCGGAGCAGGTAAAAGGTCTCCAGGCACAAATGGGCGGATGAAGAAGTTACGGCGACCAAGACAGGTGAGTAGAAATAAATTCTTTAGAGCTTTGCGGCCGCGGCGGTAATTTATATACACCGCATGTATCCATGTATTTGACAAAGCGTCAAAAAGAGATATTAGATTATCTAAAAGATTTCGTGTCGAAAAACGGCTACGCCCCCACGTTTAACGAGATCGCGGTGGCATTCGACTTCAGGTCTAAAGGGACGGTCTATAAGCATATTAAGGCGCTAAAGAACAAAGGGTTAATTCAGCACGAGTGGAACAGAACGCGCGCAATTGAAGTGATTGAAGAAAGCAGAGAGAGTAGAATGCTTCCTGTTTTAGGAGTGGTGGCGGCAGGGATCCCTATTGAGGCAATAGGGTCTTTTGAGGAGCTGGAGCTACCAGACTCGTTTATCAGAGGGGGGAGCCACTATGTCCTGAAGGTTTCCGGCAACTCCATGGTAGACGAGCAAATAAGAGATGGGGATCTTGTAATTGTTTGTGAAAAGGACATGGCCGAAAATGGAGAAACTGTTGTTGCTCTGATTGACGGTTTTGAGGCGACCATAAAGAAGTTCTTCAGGCGAAATGGAAAAGTCGAGCTTCGCCCAGCAAACGAAAATCTGAAGAGCATAGAGTTGGGAGAAGAAAGAGTTCAAATACAGGGTATTGTTGTAGGTATCTTACGGCGGTATTAGAAAGGAAACCATGATAGAAATCGGCACGAGCATTCGAGCGGTTACACTGGAGAACCAACATGGGGAGAAGGTCACGCCTGCCGGCTCGAATAGAAAAGTCGTATTCTTCTTCCCTAAAGCGAACACTCCGGGGTGAGCCACTGAAGTGGCCGAGTTTCAGTCACAGATAGAGAAGTTTTCGGAAGAAAGAGTTGACATATATGGAGTCTCAGCGGACCCTGTTTCAGCACTGCTTAAGTTCAGCGATAAACACAATATTGAGTATTCATTACTAAGTGACTTGGAAAAAGAACTTATAAGTCAGTTTGGTGTCTGGGGAAAAAAGAAACTTTACGGCAAAGAGTATGAGGGAATTTTCCGCAGCACCGCCATTCTTGATGGAAAAAATGTGGTGACGCACGTGTTTCCAAAAGTGTCACCGAAAGGACACGCCGACCAGGTCCTTGAAATTCTTCGAGACTTTGGATACTCGTAACCTACCTGATAAGATGGACAAGCCTCATAGGCAGTTGGCTTGGAAACTATTCTTCAACGCGGTGGCTCAGATGAGTCCTGAGGATGCTGTACAAATTATGGCACCTATCCTCAAGAAAGCCAGTGGTCAAGCTGAAGACCACATGAGGCTCTCTCCCGAGACAGCACTGCTGTTAGTAATCGATGTGCAAGAAAAGATTTTCGCCACCATGCACGAGGAGGTTGAGACGGAGGAAAACATTAATCGTATTGTTGCAGGGGCGAAGATATTGAAGTTACCCATTATCTGGACGGAACAGTATCCGAGGGGGCTCGGCCCAACGATCGCCTCTGTTCAAGAGTTACTGAAAGATAACGAAAAACTGGAGAAGATCGCTTTCAGCTGTCTCGGTGATGCTGCTGTAAAAGAAAGCTTGCGAACACATAACAGAAAGCAAGTACTTGTTTGCGGCATTGAGGCCCATGTGTGTGTCTATCAGACAGTTGTTGATCTAGTAGAAGAAGGTTATGATGTCCATTTGGTGACAGACGCTACCATGTCACGAAAAGAATCAAACTATCGCTTGGCCGTGACAAAAATGGGGAGGATGGGCGCGCAGCTGACATCGGTGGAAATGGCTCTTTTTGAACTTCAGAGGGTGGCCAAAGGTGACACATTTAAAGCAATCGCCGGCACCATCAAATAGAATAAGATCTTCAGGCCAAGCCCAAGCAATTGAACGTTGTCATATAGGTTGTTGAAGGGGAAATTCCTGTCACAGGCAGCTGGAATAATGACGCATTTACCAGGCTATTGGTTTGAATAAAAGGAGAACAACCATGATATCACCCATGAAACGCACCCACACCCCTGTGATGCTGCTAGTGGCTGTGTTTGCAGCGGCAATTGGTTGGTCTACTCCAGTGACGGAGGAGATTGACATCCCGCACGAGAAACACGTTTTGGACAACGGATTAACGCTCATCATCCATGAGGACCACAAGGCGCCCATCGTTGCCGTAAATGTCTGGTATCATGTGGGATCAAAGAATGAAAAGCCGGGCCGGACGGGTTTCGCACACCTGTTTGAGCACCTCATGTTCAACGGATCAGAGAATTTCAATGACGACTATTTTATTCCTTTAGAGAAAGTAGGTGCTACTGACCTCAACGGGACCACGAACGAAGATCGGACAAACTACTTTCAGAACGTACCGTCTAACGCCACGGACTTAGTACTGTGGATGGAATCTGACCGAATGGGCCATCTTCTCGGCGCGATAGACCAGGATAAATTAGATGAGCAACGCGGCGTCGTTCAGAATGAAAAGCGGCAAGGGGAAAACCAGCCGTATGCGATCGCCTATGAACTGATTACCAAGAACACCTTCCCGAAGGGGCACCCCTATTCATGGACAGTGATCGGTTCCATGGAGGACTTAGATGCCGCTGAGCTGAATGATGTGCATAAGTGGTTCAAGGACTACTACGGCGCTGCCAACGCTGTCATCGCCATCGCTGGCGACATTGATGCGGAGGCGGCCAAAGCGAAGGCTGAGGAGTACTTCGGTACGATCCCGCCTGGCCCGCCGGTGAAAAGGCAGGACATGTGGATTGCCAAAATGTCGGGTACGCATCGGCAGATTGCTCAGGATCGAGTTCCGTTGCCGAGGATTTACAAGGTCTGGAACATTCCTCAGTGGGGCTCCGCTGATGCCGATTATCTTGACTTGGTAAGTGACGTCCTGGCGGTGGGAAAGAACTCACGCCTGTACAAGCGGCTGGTGTACGAAGACCAGATTGCAACTAATGTGAATGCTTATGTGGATCTGCGCGAAATTGGTGGACAGTTCGCTATCGTGGCCACTGCGCAACAGGGCGTAGATCTCACGGAGGTTGAAAAGGCTCTTGATGAAGAAATCGCGACCTTTCTAAGGAAAGGCCCCACGAAGCGTGAGATGGAACGGATAAAAACACAGTACAGGGCGAGGTTCATCAGAGGTATCGAAAGGATAGGCGGCTTTGGCGGCAAGTCTGATATCCTTGCCAGGAACGAAGTGTATGGCGGAACTCCCGATCACTACAAAGTGACGCTGGAGAGGATCGCCTCCGCCTCCAGGAACGATCTGAAGAAGACAGCAATGAAGTGGCTTTCTGACGGCGTATACATTCTGGAGATTCACCCCTTTCCCAAGCACATGACCACTGAGACAGATGTAGACCGTTCGAAGTTACCGGACGTGGGAGGGTTTCCCGCTCTTGAGTTGCCCGATATCCAGAAGGTAACTCTCTCAAACGGCCTGGAAATCATTCTCGCTGAGCGTCATGAGATTCCTGTGGTGAGTCTGACACTGGTGGTGGATGCGGGCTATGCGGCGGACCAGTTTGGCCTCGCCGGAACAGCCAGCATGTCCATGTTGATGCTGGATGAAGGGACTAATAGTAGAAGCGCGCTCGAGATTAGTGACGAACTTAAGGTGTTGGGAGCACAAGTAAGTGCGGGGGCAGACTTGGATATATGCATCGTCTCTCTATCAGCGCTGAAGGAAAATCTCGACGCCTCTTTGGATGTCTTTGCAGATGTAATCCTCAACCCCACTTTTCCCAAGGATGAACTTGAGCGGCTGAAGAAGCAGCGGCTTGCTTCCATCAAGCAAGAAGAAACAAGACCCATAACCATGGCCCTTCGTGTCCTGCCAGCGCTGTTGTATGGCGAGGGGCACGCTTATAGCAACCCGTTGACTGGCAGCGGAACAGTAGCGTCGACGGAGTCCATGACCCGGGACGACTTGGTCAGCTTTCACGACAGTTGGCTTCAACCCCAAGGCGCTACCATGGTAGCCGTTGGAGATATTACGGTAGATGAATTGGTTACCAGCTTGGAGAACCTGTTCAGTGACTGGAAGCAGAAGACGGAGTTACCTGGAAAGAATATATCAGAGGTGTCCCTTCCCGCTCAGTCGAGGGTCTATCTCATGGATAAACCAGGGGCAATTCAGTCTATCATCATCGCGGGACACTTGGCGCCGCCCACGAATAATCCTGATGAAATAAGAATTGAGACCATGAATACCATTCTGGGAGGCGCTTTTACCTCTCGTATCAATATGAACCTGCGGGAGGACAAACACTGGTCCTACGGTGCCAGGAGTTTGTTCTGGGAGGCCAAGGGTCAGCGCATGTTCTTCGCCTATGCTCCAGTGCAGACAGATAAGACAAAGGAGTCCTTGGTAGAATTGAACAAGGAACTGCGGGGAATCATAGGAGAGAATCCGGCGTCAAAAGAAGAGCTGTCAAAAGCGCAGAAGAGCCAGACGCTGCGGTTGCCGGGCAGGTTCGAGACCATGAATGCAGTTTCGGGAGCCATTGTTGAAATGGTCAAGTTCGGAATTCCTGAGGATTACTATGAAACCTATCCCGGTCTGGTTCGTGGGCTAGATATCGCCGAGATATCTCAGGTGGCTAAGAACGTGCTCTACCCTGACAGACTGACGTGGCTGGTTGTGGGGGATAGGGAGAAGATAGAAGCGGGAATCAAAGAACTGGGGTACGGCGAAGTTCAGATCATTACGGTGGGCGGAGAATAGTTGGCTTCCCGGGCTTAAGTATCTCACAAACCAAAGCGTTTCCTGACAATATAGAAGGCATGTATGACAGAAGGGTTTGAGTTCATAAAGGAGTCGGGCGGAATCAAAGAATACCGCCTAATAGAAAACGATCTAACGGTCTTGTCTATGGTAGACCACTCGGCGCCGGTGGTAACATTTATGGTGACATATCGGGTGGGGTCCCGCAATGAGGCGATAGGACATACTGGTGCAACTCATCTGCTGGAGCATCTTATGTTCAAGGGATCGACGAATTATAGTAAGGATAACAGCAAGACAATCTGGAGAGTGTTACAGGACGTTGGCGCTGTTCTGAATGCGACGACGTGGTTCGACAGGACAAACTACTTCGAACTTCTCCCCAGTGAGCACCTTGAAAAAGCAATTTCTATTGAGGCAGATCGGATGCGACACGCGTTCCTGCGGGACGAAGACCGCCAGCCCGAAATGACGGTTGTGCGTAACGAATTCGAGCGCGGCGAAAATGAACCGTTCGAAGTGCTGGACAAGAATATCTGGGCCACCGCCTATCAGGCCCACCCCTACCACCACGCTACAATCGGCTGGCGCTCGGACATTGAGAACGTTTCCACGGAACGCCTGCGACAGTTTTATGACACATTTTACTGGCCGAACAACGCCACGGTAAGCATTGTTGGGGGCGTTGAGGGGAAAACAGCCTTGGGCTTGGTGATAAAACATTTCGGGTCGATAGGTAGGTCTACGCAACAGATTCCGGTGATGTATACAACTGAACCTGAGCAAGAGGGTCAGAGGCGTGTCGTTCTGAAGCGGGCTGGCGAGGTGCCGATTGTGGGCATCGCTAATAAATCACCCGAAGGGCGCCACGGCGACAGCTATGTACTTCAGGTGCTGGCATCCATTCTCACATCTGGGAAAAACAGCAGATTCTACAAAAGCATTATGGATCGTGGGCTGGCTACAGATGTTTCCGTTTGGGCCCACCCGCTCCACGACAACGGACTTTTTATTACTTATGCTTTTGTAACCCCCGGCACAGAACCGGAGCGGGTAGAGAAATTAATCTGGGATGAATATGAGAGTCTTAAGGAAAAGGGTGTTAAGAAGCAAGAGGTTGATAAAGCGAAAACTAGAATACGGGCAGAGACAGCTTTCAGCCGTGACGGCTCTTACTCGATTGCCAGCCACCTGAATGAGGCGATTGCCTTGGGCGACTGGACCTTTTATACGACGTATCTGGAGCGGATAGAACAGGTAACGGTAGAGGATGTACAGCGCGCATGTAAAACATATCTTATAGAGGATACGAGTACTGTGGGTCACTTTGTTCCCACGCAGGCGGGCGAGGCTGAAGGGTAGACCTGGGCGGAAAACCGAAAGAACACCAGCTAACGAAAAATGGATTTGATCGCGCCACAGATAAATGACGTTACGCCTGTTGATGGAGTCAGGGTCCTCTCTTTGGAGACGGGAGTGCGGGATGTTGTCACTATCACCGGCAGTCTGTTGGGAGGCGAGGTGTTTAGTCCGGACAGCAACAGCGCTGTGGCTGAAATGACGGCGTCTATGCTGGATCAGGGCACAGAAGAGAGGGACAAGTTTGCTATTAGCGAGACCTTGGAAAATGTGGGCGCGGCCCTCACATTTAGTTCTGATAATTACCGCGTGCGCTTTGGTGCCAGATGTCTATCAAAAGATGTAGGTGTCGTTCTGGAACTGTTGGCTGAGCAACTTAGGACACCAGCCTTCAAAAAGAGAGAACTTGACACTCTAATTAAGCGCAGGGTAGGTGAGTTGAAAAAGCACTCAGAGGACACCAGAGCGCGTGCAATGGAAGCGTTCCTGCAGACACTCTATCCTGAAGACCACCCCAACTTCTACACCCCTATGGAGAGACAGCTTGCCGAAACAAAAGCAATTCAGGCGCAGGAACTGAAGAAATTCCACGGGGACAATTACGGCACCAGGAAGCTTACGATCGTTGCTGTGGGTGACGTAAATCATGAAAAAATTACAGGCGGTGTAAAAAGACATTTTTCAGGGTGGCAAATGTCGCCGCTATCAATCGCCCGGCAGGATGAAGTCGTAGCCAACACAATTGGTGAGCCGGTAGACAAAACGATTGAGATGAAAGGCAAAACAAGTGCAGACACGGTTTTTGGTCAGCCGATCGGTATTGATCGGGACCATGAAGAGTTCCATCCTCTTATGCTGGGGCATTTCATCTTGGGCGGAAATTTTTCAGCCCGCCTCATGTCAACGGTACGCGACCAGGAAGGACTGACGTATGGAATCCAGGCCATCGTTGCGGGGGTTGACAATGGAAATGATGGCTACTGGTACGTCTGGGGGACTTTTGCTCCAGAACTGACGGCTCAGGGACGAAAATCGGCGGTTAAGCAGCTGAAAAAATGGATTGAGAACGGGGTCACTGAGGATGAGCTGGCAAGAAAGAAAACGACAATTGGTGGAATGTATAGGGTCGGCCTTGCAACAACTGCCGGCCTTGCCGGGCGGATCCTCACAACTGTTGAGCGCGGTCGCACGCTGGATTACATAGACAGCTATCCAGACAGAATTGGTGCAATAACATTGGACCAGGTGAACAAGGCCATCAGAGGCTATTGTGACAGCGGGAAGCTGGTAACAGTGGTGGCCGGCGCTACAAACAAGTAATAGCCGTTGTGGACGTAATTCTTACGGCAGCCATTACTGCTAACGGAATGATTGCGCACCACGCTGAAGAGGTGATTCAGTGGTCAGAAGATCTCCACCTCTTCAGAGAACAGACGATGGGCCAGACCGTTGTGATGGGGTCAAACACTGAGAACACCTTGGCCGCGGAACTGGAGGGGAGAGAGACGGTGGTAATGCATCGCGATATGGACCCTTCAAGAGTATTGGGACAAGTCAAAACAGAAAAGTGTTTCATCGTCGGCGGAGCAAGAACATACAGTCGTTTTGCACCATTCCTGACACATCTCTTTCTGACGGTTCATCCCCAGGTGTTCTCCAGCAACTCTCTACCGCTGTTCAGCCATCTTGATAACGACATGCGGCTGGAATTCAAGAGATTGGTGGATGTGAATAGCGAAAGGGGAATCTATCAGCTCCAGTATAAGGTTCTGTAGCGTGAGACCTAACAGGAGTAATTCCACAGACCGAACCTAGGTGTGATCTATTAAATGTTCGAGATTCCACCAACAGATGAACCAGCCGCCGGCGCAATCATCTTTCTGCACGGCTGGGGTGCCAACGGCCGCGACCTTGTTCCGCTTGGTCAAAGTCTGGGATTTAACAATGTGCAACTCGTTTTTCTTGAAGGAGAGTGTGAAGTGCCGGGAACGATGGGACAGGGCAGGGGGTGGTTCGCAATTCCTCCAAACGAACATCTTGAAGAGGAACGCTTCGCCAGCAGGCGAAAGATAATCTCTGCCATCGAAGAGATTTCATCTCGAGGAATTGACCGCAGTAGGGTTATTCTGCTGGGATTCTCTCAGGGGGCCAGCATGAGTCTTGATGTGATGTTGAACCATGAGAAAGGGTTGGGTGCCGTTGTTGCTTTGAGCGGGTTCCTGATGGAGACAGAGAAAGTACGCAAGATGAAGAATCTCCATGTGGACGTACCCATCTTTGCCGCCCACGGCACCCACGATCCGCTTCTGCCGTTTGAGCCGAGTAAGTCGTCAGTCCTGACGCTTTGTGAGGTAGGGTTCGATGTGGAGTGGCATGAGTATCCCAAGGCGCATGAAATTGTACAGGAAGAACTGTCTGCTGTCCAGCAGTTTATAAAAAGGGTTCTCTCTTAAATTATGGTTACTTTGTTGTAGAAGCCAGAGTAGCCGTGTAATCCAGAGAAGGAGCGTCTACAGGAACCTCGGGCCGTTCACCTGACCGCTTCGCCTTTACAAGAGCCGACTTCACTTTTGCGCGGAAGGTTCTATCTTCAATTGCGTTAATGATCTCTATATCGCCATCGAGCCCCTTGAGGACGTACTGATTGATTCTGGCTTCTTCGCCGACTTCGGCAGCGGGCGCCAGCTCTGTTGCGCTCGCCGCAGTGGAGGGGACGCCCCCGCCTAACATAAACTGGTTAACTATTTCAACAGCTTCAGGTGTCGCATCAGGGGTGATGCCGGCTCGCTTGGCTTTTACATAGGCAGATTTCGCCTTTGCCCGCAAAGGTTTCTCCGTAATGTTATTCAATAGATCCATCCCATCAGCTAGTGCCTTTGCCACCAGAGCGTCGATGAATGCGTCATTGATAATGATCTTTTCTTGAGCGGGCGCTGCTTCAGCCGCCACCTCAGCTTCCGGCGCCTCGGGCAGTGCCTCGACAAGGTTTCGCAGGACGTCCTTTCCACGCCACGAAAACATAGCTGCGGTAATAAAGCCGAGAAGGGTGTTGTTGCTGGAGTGATAATTAACTTCAAGACAGTTGGTGTACGGTTTTAGTTTGAAGGAGACAATCTCACGGTTGAAGGGAAAGAAGCGCATCTCCATGCTAAGGGTTCTGCAGGGATCAATGGTGACGAAGCGGCAAGGAACAAAAGGTGCACCGAAGAAGGGCTTAATCTTAAAACGGCTTCCCACTTCCATTCTATATTCTAGCAGAGAGTGGCGGTGAGCCCAACGCACAGCACTCTCATTTGTAACACGAACGCGCTTAATCCATGGGAACCAAAGGTTGTAATTCGCCAGATCGGTGAGAGTTCTCCACACGGTTTCGGCGGGGGCACCAACATCCATCTGTGCCACAGCTGAGGTCGCTCTAGGGTGGAAGCTGACAGAGCAGTCAAGATCGAGGTGCTGATCTTGAGACGCCTGTTGGATGAAGTACAAGATTACAGCAAGAAGAGCGATGCTTGCACCGGCTAACATGGTGAATATCTCCCCTGATTTCTGATCATTTCCCTGGATTTTTTAGGGGTGAAATCTAATAATGAAAGGACTCTTCCTGTAGTGATTTTGTAGCGAAGAATCACTTGTCTGTTAAAAAATGATCGGCTATTATTTCAGCCAGCCAAGCAGGGGGAAAGAGCAGACATGGATTCCAAACTCATCTGGCTTATGACCTTTGTAGGCATCTACTGGGCCTACTGTCTTTTTTGGGGTGTAAAGGGGGCGAGGAGTTCCCGCACCTCAGCTGACTACTTTCTTGCGGGCCGCTCTATCGGAATCTGGGTTTTTGTTCTGGCGGCCACAGCAACCAGCTTCAGCGGCTGGACATTTATCGGCCATCCCGGCAAGATCCTGACGGACGGATTGCCCTATGCTTTTGCATCCTTCTATGCTTTAACAATTCCATTTACCGGTGTTCTGTTTCTTAGGAGGCAGTGGGTTTTGGGCCGGGCGTTCAAATACATCACTCCGGGCGAGATGTACAGCGACTATTACGGTGGCAATGCTATCAGACTCCTGACAGTATTGGTGGCGTTTCTCTTTAGCGTTCCATATTTAGGTGTTCAACTGCGGGCCTCCGGGGATCTGTTCAATGTGCTAACAGACGGGATGGTCAGCGTCAACTTCGGCATGTTCGCCCTATCTGTAGTGGTGATGATCTATGTCGCTTCTGGCGGCCTCAGATCGGTAGCCTATGTCGATTGTGTTCAGTGTGTTCTGCTGGCGCTTGGAATCTCTATCCTCGGTGGTATTGCTATTCATTTCTCCGGCGGTTGGTCGGGGTTTACGGCCGGCATAGCAGATTTTGTGCGTAACGACAGTGCTACAAATGGTAACCTAACACCAGCAGGCCACTCTCCAGTTGTAGCTATTCCGGGAAGCATTCAATTCGTCTCGTCGGGCTCCAAGGCAGCTGGCGGCACGTGGACCGGCATGATGTGTATGACCTACATGTTTGCCCTTATGGGGATTCAGTCATCTCCAGCTTTTTCAATGTGGGCTTTCTCCAATAAGACAAGCCGGTCATTTCGCTGGCAGCAGGTGGCGGCTTCATCTCTGGTTATTGGTCTAATCCTGTTCACATTCACAATCTTTCAGGGAATGGGGGGCAATGTTCTGGTGGCCCGAGGTGTTCTGGAGAGTGCCAACGACAAAAACCTCGTGCCACAGCTTATTAATCTGCTTTCCGACTCTACCCCTTGGCTGGTAGGACTCCTAGCGGTTTGTGCTCTGGCGGCCATGCAGAGTACCGGCGCGGCGTACATGTCAACATTCAGCGGCATGGTAACACGAGATATCTACAAAAAGTATATTTCTCCGGAGGCATCAGACAAAATTCAGAAGTTGAGTGGAAGGATATTCGTTGTTCTGGTGACAGGAGCGGCCCTTATCGTAGCAGCGAAATCGACGCAGGCGATCGTCATGTTAGGCGGACTTGCAGTGGCCTACGGATTTCAGATGTATCCAGCCCTCATGGGCATCTGTTACTTCCCTCAATTTACCCGGAAGGGCGTCGTGGCCGGCCTTGTTATGGGCCTTGTAGTGGTGACGCTGACAGATCGAACGTCCGCATGGTTTGGCTTGCCGTGGGGTGCCTATCCCCTTACCATCCACAGCGCAGGCTGGGGGATACTCTTTAATCTGGTGGTGGCGTTGGCGGTGTCGAAATTCTCAGGCGACACAGATGACGACAGAAAACGGAAGGACAAACGCCACGCCTTTCTCCAGGCTGTTTCAGGGTTGACGCCGGAGAGAAAAAAGAGGGTGTCCCTCGCGTGGGGATTGACACTCGTTTGGTTTCTGGTCGGATTTGGGCCGTTCGCCACCATTGGGAATACGTTGTTCTCTGATCCTAACCAGCCCGCCACGTGGGCTCCGTTCGGACTTCCGTCTCTATGGGTGTGGCAGCTTCTGTTCTTGGTGTACGGCATTTTCGTCATGTGGTTCTTGGCGTTCCATATGGGGCTCTCAGAACCAATCGATCCGCAGAAGGTAGAGGCGACGCACCGGGAACGGTTTAACTGAAGGAGAAATCAGCGGAAAAATGAAGAACCCCCTAGCCCGGTAGCGGAATTTTGTGTTTGCGGTGTTCCGCAAAACATTAAATTTTCACTGTTAGGTTTATTTAAGATTCGGACAATACGAATATTATGTTAAATTCCTCTAATTAGATAACAGGAGTCTCATTATGAAAAAAATGTCAGCCGTCCTTACAATTCTGTTCTCAACCATTCTATCTGCCCAAACCATTGCCGTGGTAAGCTACATGAAAGTTGAACCGGGTAATACGCAAGAATATTTAGAAGTAGAAAAGATATGGAAGAAAATTCATCAAACCCGCTTAGAAAAAGGTATGATCAAATTTTGGGGATTATACAGTGTCATGTATACTGGTACAGCCAGTGAGTATAATTATG
>JASLRT010000098.1 GCA_030743815.1 Candidatus Neomarinimicrobiota bacterium
ATCGTGGAAGCGCCCGACGATTTCTACTACTTTAAACTGGTCGGTCCTGAAGAAACCTTGGCCAGCTGGGCTGAGAGCTTCGGCGAATTCATCAGCTCCATCCGGCAAACCGGTTGAGAAAAGGGTAAGACATATTGGCAAACAGTCATGCCATTTCAGGTAGACTCAGCCTTTTGGCACGATGATTGTGATGTATTGTACCGTGAAAAAAAAGAACTGTCTATGTAAATTCAAGAAAGTGGAGTGATAATGATTGCACAAGAAAACGAAGAGACTGTTGAACAGGATGTGAGCGTCGCTGATCCGGAAACTTATCCGGTGATGCCGCTAAGAAATACAGTCCTGTTTCCGCAGCAGGTGATTCCCACCTATATCGGGAGGGAACGCTCCTTGCGCTTAATAGATGATCTGCCTCAAGGAAAGAAAATGATTGTGGTGGTGGCGCAACAGGACGGTTCCATGGAAAATCCTGAAGCCAGCGACCTCTATGAATGGGGTACACTGGCAATTGTGTTGAAGGTCTTTGACATGCCGGACAACAGTAAGTCGGCAATTATACAGGGCGTGGATAGGGTGAAAATTCTCTCTTATATTGCCGATGATCCCTATTTCACCGCCGCCGTGAAGCGGTGGGAGGACAGTGATACCGAAGGTATCGATGTGGAAGCTCTCAGTTCGAATATCCGCAACGTTTTTCAGGAATTGATCAAGATTGCGTCTTATCTGACAGAAGAACACTCGGGCGTACTCAGTAATATCCTCAAAGCCGGACGCCTTGCGGACAGAGTGATTTCCCTTGTAACCATTCCCACAAACGAGAAGCAGCAGATTCTGGAAGAACTCGACGTCAAAGAGAGACTGGAGAAGGCGACGGTCCTGCTTAATCGTGAGATCCAGAGGATTCATTTAGGGGAGAAGATACAATCTGAGGTGCAGGATGAAATCACCAAGACGCAGCGGGAGTATTATCTCAGGGAACAGCTAAAAGCAATTCGGAAAGAGCTGGGTGAAGACGACGAAACAGCCGAACTGAGCGATCTCGAAGAGAAGATAAAAGCGGCTAAAATGAGCGAAGAGGCGGAGAAGGTAGCCCTGAAAGAACTTGACCGTCTCAGCAAGATCCCGCCGCAGTCGCCGGAATATTCCGTCTCGAGGACTTATCTTGACTGGCTTATGGATCTGCCATGGAGCAAATCGACCGAGGACCAGGTCGATACCAAGGAAGCGAAACGGATCCTCGATGAGGATCATTACGGTCTGGACGATGTGAAAGAGAGGATTATCGAGTATCTGGCGGTGAGGAAACTGAAGAAAGAGAAGACTAAAGACAGTCGCGTTAAGGGGCCGATCCTCTGTTTTGTCGGTCCGCCCGGTGTTGGCAAGACGTCGCTGGGCCAATCTATCGCCCGCTCAATGGGGCGAGAATTTGTCAGGATTTCCCTGGGAGGTGTCCGTGATGAGGCGGAGATCCGTGGTCATCGCCGGACCTACATCGGCGCTCTTCCGGGGCGCATACTTCAGAGTCTGAAGAAGGCGGGAACGAATAACCCGCTCTTCATGCTGGATGAGATAGATAAAGTAGGCGCTGACTTCCGTGGCGATCCTTCTTCCGCGCTTCTGGAGGTGCTCGATCCTGAACAGAATTTTTCATTCAGTGATCACTATCTGGAAGTGCCGTTCGACTTGAGCAACGTGATGTTCATCGCAACGGCAAACATCCGGGATCCTATCATTCCAGCACTGCAGGACAGGATGGAGATCCTGGAGTTTTCGGGCTACATCGAACAGGAGAAGATCCAGATTGCCAAACAGTACCTGATCCCGAAGCAGCTGGAGGAGAATGGACTCAGCGACGAAGACTGCAAATTCAACACGGCAGCGATACAGGAATTGATCCGGTCTTACACACGTGAGGCGGGTGTCCGAAATCTTGAGCGGGAGATCGCCAATGTATTACGCAAGGTGGCCCGGGAACGAGCTGAAGGGAAAGAACAATTCGTGAAGATCACCAAAAGTGCCGTGCTCGACTTCCTGGGCGCGCCACGATTCTTCTCAGAAATGGCTGAAAGGATGAAAAAAGCGGGAGTAGTCATCGGGTTGGCGTGGACGTCTGTTGGCGGTGATATTCTGTTCATAGAGGCGACGCGAATGCCCGGTAAGGGTAACCTTACCCTCACGGGGAAGCTGGGTGATGTCATGAAGGAGTCAGCTACGGCGGCACTCTCCTATGTGAGGGCGAATGCTGAAAAACTGGGAATCGATCCCGAATTCCATGAGAAGTATGACATCCACATTCACGTCCCGGCCGGAGCCATTCCGAAGGACGGTCCTTCAGCGGGAACAGCCATATTTACCTCCATCGTATCGCTGCTTACCGATCGCCCTGTAAAGGAGACCCTTGCCATGACAGGAGAGATTACACTGCGTGGTGCTGTCTTGCCTATAGGGGGAGTCAGAGAAAAAGTGACGGCGGCTCATCGGACGGGCTTGCGGGAAGTAATTCTGCCGTTTTTCAACAAGAAGGATCTTGAAGAGATCCCTGAAAAGGTGGTCAAGGATATGACATTTCATTTTGTGAAGGAAGTTTCTGATGTCATTCAACACGCTTTTCCCAAATCGAGGAAAAGGAGCACCACAAACGGTCGCGGCGCGGTCAAGAAAAAGAGAGCCGTCGCCGCTTAGGCGGTTCTCAGAAAAGTAGCCGGGCGCTTAGCTCAGCTGGTTCAGAGCGCCGCCCTTACAAGGCGGAGGTCATAGGTTCGAATCCTATAGCGCCCACCATTCCAATGTCACTGGTTCCCTGTCCGCCTGGGCCTGGGCTAGTATCAAAATTCCACAAGAACTGGTCGAATGACATTTTTTGGCACATCCCGCAATGCTGTCAAGACTCAAATCTGGATAGCAATAAGTGTGTACGTTCTGATCGCCATCATAAGTTAAAACCTTATTATTGGTAACTTCATCAAGTTAAGCTAAAATCGATAAACTTATTTGATGTGCACAGAATAGGACCCGCAGCTAGTAAAAAGACTAAGTAGAGAATAAGGCTAGGGGAAACAGTATACAGTGATAAAGCAAAAGAACATATCTGCCGGAAGACCAACATGGGCAACGTGTGCCTTTCTGACTTCCGCGTGGTTTTACAGTTGTTCGCTTGAGGTGCCTACCGATCTTCCATCCTGGACTGTGACAATAGATTTTCCGCTAACAGAAGAGAGTGTGACGCTGGAGAGCATTCTGGATGACTCCCTCATTCAAAAGATTCCCGACGATGAGGGTGGAGCTCCCATACTGTTCGCCTTCCGAGATACGATGGATATCGATGAGAAGACCTTCGATGACGCGGTGGGGGTTGATCCCATCGAGAAGCTCATCAATTCTCCCCTTGACACCATCAAACTGAGCAACATTGATCCTTCAAAAACAGATCCCTTTCTGTTCAGCGAAATATACCCGGCCGTCAGCAGTGTCTCTGGCGGCAATGTTATTCCATCTTTTGCTCTTCAGCCCATTGCAAAGAGCTTTACTTTCGATAGCTTTAAGTCCGCCGATTTTGTCGGTGGGACGCTATCTCTGACAATTGCGAATAATATGGTGATCGCCCTCGGCCCTCCTGTCATAGTGGATTTACAGGATGCAAACGGGACGACCCTGTTAACCTCCGCCGCTAAGTGGGAGGAAGAGATTGGCGTCAACAGTTCGTCGACTAAGGAAATGGATCTCACGGGTGTGACGCTGCCGGGTGATATCAAGATTCTAGTAACAGGAACCTCTTCAGGGTCAAAAGGGAACACTATCACGATTGACTCAGCCGCCAGAAAGTCAAGCTTCACCGTCGAGATCTCAGGCCAAGAACCGAAAGTAATCTCGGCGTTGGCTAAGGTGCCGGAGCAGACTATTGATGAGAAGGGCATCATCGAACTAGACTCCGGGAACAGAGTGGAGCGAGCTAAGATCAATGAGGGGACACTGGAAGTCGCCATCAATAATCGCTTGGACCTGGATGCAGATCTTTACCTTGAGATCGCATCGCTGCAAGACAATGGAAGCCCCTTTTCGACAACTATAAGTATGCCGAGGAAGAATGAAATCCTGTCTTCCTACGATCTTGCCGGCAACTGGATGGTGCTGGATCTTGCGCTCGATCCCCAGGAGGTGAATTATTCTTATCAGGTAGTGACGGAAGCTACGGAGAGTGATGTTGTTGAACCGTACCGGTCCGTTGAGAGTACGGACAGCATCACAGTTCGGATCGACCTTTACGGCTCAGAAGCTGGCGATGATCTTGTCTTCTCAGAGATTACTGGTATCATTGAAGCGATGGAGCAACCTGTCGATACGATCCGGCAGGAAATAACAACGCTACCAGAAGAGTTTGACGGCATGGATTTCACGGAAGTAGACATGTCTATGACCTTTGATACGGATATCGCGATTCCGGTGCGGCTCGATCTCGATATTGTTGCTTCAAACATCGACACGGCGACCACGAGAATTGTTAGAGGGTGGAACATTACTCATCCAGACAGTCATACGATCATCATCCCTGACGCCGAGGCATTGATCAACATCAAGCCCGATTCGATTCTCGCCTTCGGCAAAGCCATTGTAGGGGGTGGAGAAGACGTCATCACCTTCTATGGTACGGAAACGTTCAAAGGGAAATTCCTTATATCGATCCCCTTCGTTTTCGAGCTGACTGATGCCGCTGTCGTTGAGCTGGATGCCGAAAAAGTGGAACGGGAATTTCCCGAAGAACTCGAAGCTCTGAAAATATTCCTCGATTACGACAATCAGTTCGATTTCGGCAATGACATCACACTAATGGTGGCCGAGGATACCGCCTACTTCGAATCAGGATCGTCAGTCTCACCGGATATCCTGGCGAGCGTCACCCTCAATCCCAACTCAGCGTCACTTGATTCCTTTGTTATGTCTCAAGACAAGATCGACCTGTTCAAAGATGACCTATATATAAAAACAAAGATCGAAATCACTGGTGAGGAAGATGCCGATGGAAATCCAGTACCTGTTAAGTTTCTTTCCACGGAATCTCTGAGCATCCTCTTTTATGGATCGATCGAATATCTAGTGGACCCTGAAGATGAATAAAAGCAGCAGACCAATTTACATAAGTATTCTCCTTTCAATGCTCCTGTTAGGTGTGCACGTCTTGGATGGCCAGGTGAATATGAGTGCCCGTTCCATCGGTGTGGCAGGAACCTATATGACGCAGTCAAGAGGTGTCGACGCCATTGGCTGGAATCCTGCTAATCTTGGCTACTGGGAGGCGCACAAGCCACTCGTCGTCGATGAAGCGGAGCTTACGGCGATTGAGCAGCCCGTACCCGTGATGCCTGAAGTGGAGATTTCTGTCAATGTTGATGAAACGGCATTACAACTTGACACCTTGGTTGAAGACCTGATTGTAGCGCAAGCGGCGCCCGATGTTGATTCGGTGGCGGTTGAGCCGACCGAACCGGTAGTCAAACTTCAGCCTGAACCGATAAGTGATGAGCCTGTTATACAAGAGCCCGCACTCATCAGTGCGCCCGCTGTAAGGGTCCGCAAGGCTTTACGGGTACCCTTCTTCTCAGCGGCAGGGCAATTGGACAATAGCGTAATCTCTCCAGCATGGATAAGCCAGTACCTGAGCAGTGGCGGATATCTCGATAAAGAGGTTAAAGAGGAGATGCTAAACACGTTTCCTGAAACGGGATGGAGTCTTGTCCCGGCTATCCGCGCGCCATTCGGTGTGGCTATCGGAAACTTTGCTTTCTCGATCAACCTTGAGGTAAACGGTTCGGTGGTGATCCCGAAAGATATGATGGGTATGATCTTCAACGGACTGCGGTTTGATGAACCGGTATCACTGGATGATTATAGAAGTGACGTGCAAGCGGTTGTCCCCATCTCTTTCGCTTACGGCAAAGAGATGACGGGGAACGCCACCTTAGACAAAGTTTTTAAACGATTCTTTGTGGGTGGCGCATTGAAATACCTCTACGGTGTAAGCAGGCTGAGGACAGAGAGTTTTTCAGGGTCAATCTCGACGCATAAAGAATTGGTACAGTTTAGCGGCAGTTCAAGTGCCATGATGGCGTTGTTTAACGGGAGCGGATTTGCTCTGGATCTGGGTGCCGCAGCGGATGTCAATGATAGGATGTCGGCGGGACTCTCACTGCACAACCTCCTTGGTACGATTCAGTGGACGAACGCCTCCACCTACGACGCCACATTCGATCTTAACACGAAGGGTGTGGATCTCACAGACAACGCTCAGGTTGATTCCCTTTCTGATAACTTTTTAACGGAAGAAGAGTCGTCTGGCGAAACTGTCAAGACCAGCTATCCTACTTATCTTTTAGCAGGACTTCAGTACAATCTCGCTCCGAAAATGACCATCTACGCTAACTACCGGCAATACTTTGTGGAAGAGTTGAACTTCGATACGTCACCGATCTTTTCGGTGGCGGCTGAAGCGAGACCCGCGGCGTGGCTCCCCCTACGGCTGGGTTTCAGTTTCGGCGGCTTTGAGGAGTTTAAATGGGGGACAGGTTTCGGACTCAATTTTGCCGGCTACCATCTTGATGTCGGATTCTCCCAGACGAGGGGCATGTTCAATGATGCCAAGGGAGTGTCAATAGCCTTTGAACAGACGTTCTTTTTCTAAACCGAACTCTTAACCCAATTCTCGATTTTCCGTACTGACGTTTTCTTAGATTGAACTAACCGCAGACAAGTCTGCTCACAGAACCTGCCTTTCAAGCACGAGGGTCACGGGTTTTCTTCCGGCTCGTGAGAGAATCCAGCAAAATCCATACTTCCACAATAATACGGGGTCATTACCACGCCTTGTTTGTATCTTAGCTTCCCCGTTATGAAGCAGAAAGTGGCCTCGGCAACGCTTTATCGCTGGCAGATAGTTGTCATCGGATTTCTGATCTTCAGCCTGAATGTAGGTAAGGCGCAGCCCGCCGACACGACCGCAAACATTCTAGATGACTCTTCCGCCGTGGTGCAAGTTATCGATCCGTGGTTTTCTAAGGATAAAGTGTACCATTTCGTACTAAGTTATGCATGGGTTGGCGGCTCGTACTGCCTCATGGCGCAGAACAGTGATCTACCTGCTGAATCTGCCATGGCGATTGCTGTCTCCAGCGGAATTGTCTTGGGATTGGTCAAAGAGATTATGGACAGTCGCAGGCCGAGAGGATTCTTCAGTAAGAAGGACCTGATTTTCAATCTTGCCGGAGCGGTTGCAGCCGCACTGACCTTCAGGAATCGAGATTAGGTTAACGGCCTCAGATTGGGGGTAACAAGAGGATGAGTAGAATCAGCAGACGTGAATTTGTGAAATCTACCGCAACTGTCGCTGCGGGAGCCGCGATCCTGCCGGCGGGGCTATTGCGTAGATCGCTCACGAGGGAAAGGGTGCGTATCGGCGTTATCGGCACGGGACTGAGAGGTCAATGGCACATTCAGCTTGCCCTGAGACGCCAAGATGTGGAGGTGCCCACCATCTGCGACATAGACGAAGGGATGATCGGCATGGCGCTGAAGGTTTATCAGGAGGCCGGACGCAAAAAGCCTGTAATCTATCGCAAAGGACCTGAGGATTACCTCAATATGCTCGAGCGGGAAGATCTGGATGGCGTCATCATCGCCACACCGTGGGAATGGCATGCGCCTATGGCACTGGCCGCCATGGAGGCGGGGATGCATGTGGGGGTGGAGGTCCCCGCGGCTCTGACTGTGGAGGATTGCTGGTATCTCGTTGATACGTCGGAGCGGACGGGAAAATTCTGCATGATCCTGGAGAACGTTTGCTACCGCCGCGATGTGATGGCCGTCCTCAACATGATCAGGAAAGGGCTGTTCGGTGAACTCCTTCACTGTCACTGCGGTTATCAGCATGATCTCCGTCACGTGAAGTTCAACGACGGTAAACAGGCTTACGGCGGCGGGGTTGAGTTCGGCGAAAAAGGGTTCAGTGAGGCTAAGTGGCGGACGAACCATTCCGTCAACAGGAACGGTGATCTCTACCCCACACACGGCGCCGGTCCCGTTTCAACAATGCTGGACATCAACCGCGGCAACCGGTTTGTCCATCTTACATCCACTGCCACCCAGTCGCGGGGCTTGCATAAGTACATTTTGGATCAGGAGGGCGAGGACCATCCCAATGCCAAGGTCGAGTTTAAGCTCGGCGACATCGTAACGACAGTCATCAAGTGTGCCAACGGGCAGACCGTGGTCGTAAGTCACGACACCAATTCTCCCCGTCCCTATTCTCTCAACTTTCGTGTGCAGGGGACGAAGGGGCTGTGGATGGTGGACAACGACTCCATCTATATCGAAAGCGTCAGTCCGGAAGAAAATAGATGGGAGCCGGCGGCACCTTACCTCGAAAGGTACGATCATCCGCTCTGGAAGCGCTTCGCCGGTCAGGCTGCCGGCGCCGGTCACGGCGGTATGGATTTCTTCATCGTTAGAGCATTTCTCGAGTCCGTAAAGAGAGATGCGGCTCCACCTGTCGATGTCTATGATGCAGTCTCCATGAGTGTCATCAGCCCACTCTCTGAACAGTCCATCGCTAGCGGCAGTTCAGCCGTGAAGTTTCCTGACTTTACGCGTGGAAAGTGGAAATCCAACACGCCTATCTTTGCCCTCACAGATGATATTTAGCATATGACGCTCTCAACCATCGACTGGATCATCGTATTTGCCTACTTTGTCCTCTCTCTGGTGGTGGGGATATGGGCATCAAAAAAAGCCGGCCGGGACACGCAGTCCTTTTTCTTGGCCGGGCGCAACATGCCGTGGTGGCTGTTGGGTGTTTCCATGGTAGCAACTACCTTTTCGACGGACACGCCTAATCTCGTCACCGATCTGGTGCGGCAGAACGGCGTCAGCGGCAACTGGGTCTGGTGGGCGTTCCTGCTGACGGGGATGCTGACAGTCTTTGTCTATGCCAATCTCTGGCGGCGTTCCGGCGTGCTGACCGATATTGAATTCTATGAACTGCGCTACAGCGGCAGGGCGGCGGCTTTCCTGAGAGGATTCCGCGCGCTCTATCTTGGATTGATCTTTAACGTGCTGGTGATGGGATCGGTAAGCCTGGCAGCAATCAAGTTTGGCGAAATAGTTCTGGGATGGCCCGGCTGGATGACCCTCACAATCGCATGTTCTGTTACATTAGCCTACAGTGCTCTCGGGGGATTGAAAGCGATCATTATCACCGATTTCGTGCAGTTCATCCTGGCTATGACGGGATCGATCTGGGCGTGTATCTATCTGCTTGGTCTGGAACAGGTGGGGGGACTGGCCAATCTCCTAACGAACGAGAACGTGGAAGACCGACTGGCACTGATTCCTGATCTTTCCAATCCTGACGTCTGGGTACCCGTTCTGCTGGTACCGCTGGCGGTCCAGTGGTGGGCCAGCTATTATCCCGGCGCCGAACCCGGAGGCGGCGGTTACATCGCTCAGCGAATGTTTTCAGCAAAGGATGAGACGAACGCCGTAGGAGCTACTTTTCTATTCAACGTTGCACACTACGCCCTCAGGCCGTGGCCGTGGAT
>JASLRT010000099.1 GCA_030743815.1 Candidatus Neomarinimicrobiota bacterium
TAGATATGGAATACGATCCAGAGGCATCTGCTGCATCTCCGAGGGCGGTTCCTTCAACCACGACATTTGCACCGGCCAGTGGATCTCCCGTTGCCGCATCTGTCACACGGCCAGACACCGTCGCCTGGGCAGACGCTTCGCTGATGAAAAAAAAGCTAACTAGTAGAATAGCTACACATTTGCCGAGTTTTGCTACCATTTTATTCTCCTTGAATTCATGCTCAGTTTACAACTATCTAACAATCACGATAGAAATTTACAACTGCGAACTCGCAAGTATACAACACTTTTTTTTTGATGTCAAGATGTAAGTTAACTTGTTGCGATATAATTTATATTCTGTTGTATTTCAGATACTTATAGAGGAAAACGTCCACAGATCAAGCATCGATTAGGATCAAGATTGAGCGATTTCTTCTTGGTTTTTGCGCCCTTACTGACCTACTTCACCATGTCTTTCGGGCAGGCGACCATGAGCGCCCAAGATGATTGACGACTAACACATGCAAGACTCCTTACACCATAAGACACTTGCTGAGTAGCAGACTGTAAACTTGTCGAACGTAAAATCGTCACCTATGAATGAGTGGCCGGTCAAGCAACGATGGGCAAGATTGCGCTACCTGGTCGTGCAAAACTTCCCTAAACTCGGTCTTGTGGCGGCATTGCGGCCGAACACGCAAAATTCTCCCGTGCTGAAGACGTCCCCCGCTTGAGGAAGTTCGTGTTCCGAGGATACGAGGTAAGACGGGGGGCCAGATGTTTGTGGATCTGTTCACGCTCCTCTGTAAGGGGCTGGTGGATGAGCTCATCTTCAACAGAATTTGATTCCACTCCCTGCAAATAGCGAAAGCTTTTGAATTGATACTTTCTGTTTGCCATTTTTTTTCGCAAAAAACGAACTAAAGTGTAACTTATCGACCGCATTAATATTGCACTCAGGCAGTGAAAGAGGATCAAATGAATCATCGAATCGTATTGATTGGCGCAGGAAGTGCAACCTTTGGTCTCGGCACCATTGGTGATATCCTCAAGAATAAGGTCTTGGAAGGGAGCACTATCGTTCTTCACGATATAGATGCCGGAGCGTTGAGTCGTGTGGCGGAAATCTCGCAGCAGTATGTTCAAGAAAAAAGTCTCCCCTATGAGGTACAAGCTACCCTATCGAGAGAGGAGGCTCTGCGGGGCGCGGACTTCGTAATCATCTCCATAGAAGTGGGGGATCGGTTTGCCCTTTGGGAGCATGACTGGAATATCCCGCTGGAATATGGCTTCAAGCAGGTTTATGGCGAGAACGGCGGGCCCGGTGGAATCTTTCATGCACTGCGTATAATACCGCCCATTCTAGAGATCTGTGATGATATCGAGACCCTCTGCCCGGAAGCTTTTGTATTCAACTTCAGCAATCCGATGACCAAGATCTGTCACGCGGTACATGCCCGTTATCCGGGGCTGAAGTTTATCGGGCTGTGCCACGAAGTGGCCTCTTTAGTAGAACACTTGCCCAAACTGTTAGGTGTACCGTTTTCTGACTTGTCCGTCCAGGCCGGGGGGCTGAACCATCTCAGCATTCTCGTGAAGGCACAGTACCGTGAGTCAGGGAAGGACGCCTATCCAGAGATCCTTGAAAAGGCTCCTGACTACTTTGCCACAGCGCCGGCGTCCATGGGCGTTATGGGAGAAAGGTCACTGTTCCTGGAAATTGTGCGCAGGTACGGAGTGTTGCCGGTAACCACTGACAGCCATTTTGGAGAATACATCGGCTGGGCGTGGGATGTGGCCGATCATGACGGCATTAAAGAGTTTTACAACCGGTACAAAAAACTAATGTTTTCGAGTAAGGAATTACCTGCTGAACGCCTGCAACGGGGGACAGAAGAAGAAGAATTCTGGCGCGTGGTTCATATCATCGCGGGGATTGTTGCCGATTCAGGACATGAAGAACTGGCGGTGAATATCCCCAACGATGACTTCATAGAGATCTTGCCGAGGAATCAGATTGTTGAAGTACCGGCGATGATAAGCCGGAACGGCATTAACGGCATCCGACTCGATTCTTACCCGAGGGCATTCGCAGGTCTGCTCCAGAATCAGGTCGCCCTCCACGACCAGCTAACCGAAGCAATCCTCACAAGATCGAAAGATGGGGTTCTGCAGACACTGCTGTTAGACCCTGTGGTAGATCAGGTTCAGCCGGCAGAAGAGTTGTTAAACAGGACACTCGATTTACAGACGCCGTATCTCGACTATCTTCAGTAACCCGTTAGGCCACATAATACGCAGTGTGCCGACAGGCAGTCCAGATTTCTCGGCGCCGCTAGTCAATTCCATCACAAAATCATTCGTCTTATCCAGCAACCCAAGTCAAAAACAGATATATCACAACTATTGAGCAAATAATAGCAAGAGATGCTTCTTTCGCTTTTGCCCAAGGGGTCATATCTACAGGCGCCGGATC
>JASLRT010000100.1 GCA_030743815.1 Candidatus Neomarinimicrobiota bacterium
AGATCTAAGTTACCGGTTTTTCGGCTCATCGGGAGATTTGATATCCAGCGGTTCGGTAACACTCTTTGACTCTCCTCTTCCAACACAGTTTGCTCTGCATCAGAACCATCCTAACCCTTTCAACCCGGTTACCACCATAGCCTACGACATACCCGAACCAACCTATGTGGAAATCGCTATCTATGATTTACTGGGCAGAAAAGTGAGAACACTCGTGAGTAAAGAAATGTCGCCAGGGTTTCACTCCGCCGTCTGGAACGGAAAGGACGACAGGGGCCGCCTGGTAGCATCGGGAATGTTCATCGTCCGGATGACAAGTAATTCATTTATGAACGTCAGGAAGATGCTGATGCTGAAGTAGATTGAGGCGGTCCTTCGCAGAGGCTCAATACCTAAGGGCATATTGTAGCTTAACGAGTATCTGACTGGAGTCCAACTTCCACCCCTGCCCCATAGTATCGAGCGCGTTGTAGTTGTACACTACGAATAGATCACCGAGAGGGTGGAAGGTCCATCGAAGCCGGATATTGGTGCCAAACTCACCGCTCTCCCGCTGGTACTGACCCAGAGAGCTGACTTGGAGATCCGGGGAAAAGTTGACCCGGATTCGAGCACCGAGAACCTCTTGGACGAAACCGCGGGCCGGCATCGAACCGTCGTTACGTGTACCGGAAAGCTCGAAGTTGATGAAGTCGGAGAGGTTGATCGCTACCCGGAGTGACAACTGGCTCAAGTCGCCGTCGTAGAATGGGCCGAACCACCACGAGACGCGTCCGCTCACCAGGCGCTTGCTCGCCAGATCCAACTCCAACCGGTAGCGCACCCAATCGTAGCTGCCTACCGGGATGACGACGCCCTCGGAAATTTCAAACGGTTCAGGAAGCTGTTCCCCCTGAGGCTGGATGTTGAATTCGAAGCGATCACCGCTTTCGAAGCGGACGTTCAACGGTGCGGTGAAGATGCGATAGCTCTCAATCTTCCCTGACATGTCCCAGGCAAAGATGGGTACCAGCTCAAAATAGAGGTTTCGAATTACCGCCGCCGGAGACCAGAGCCGGTAGTTGATTCCCAAATTAGCCAGGCGGACACCCTTACGAGGGACGAAACCCAGCGACGGATCAAAATCGACACCGATCTGCTTGTATGAGACCCAAAGATCCCATACGTCATTGGGATAGTCCACGATGATACCATACGCCGTCCGGTCTCCTTCCAGGTCCTTGCGACCTGTCGCCAGTCCCCATCCGCCCACGATCAGGTTTTTCGATTTTAGAAAGCGCGAGGTGTTTAAGATAAGGTCCGCGCCAACAGTGTAGCTCCCTGTCCGGCCAACCGGATCCCCCAACGTGGCCAGTAATCCGGTGCTGGATTGCTCCAAAATGTTCTGCTTCACCCGAAATGTTCCCATAGTGGTACCGTCCACCAGGTTTTCCACGGGGCCTGTGCTGGCGACTAATCCACCAAAGTTGGTCCGTCCTACCCTTCCGCTCAACTTTCCTCCGCCACGGATGGGGACCTGCTCCCCTTCATATAGCCCTATGCGTCTAGTGAAAAGGGGGGCGATGTCCGGTCTGTGAAACGTGGTTAGTCCGGCCCCGAAGTCAAAAATATCTGCACCCTCGAGAAAGAAAGTCCGTTTTTCAGGAAAGAAGAGGGGAAAACGAGTCAGATTGGTGCGGCGTGTATCCACTTCCGTCTCGCCAAAATCGGTGTTCACGGTAAGCACGGCGGTGGCGTTGGATCCAATCCGCTGAGTCACGTCCAAGCTCGGCTCTGCACCAACAACTCGACTGCCGTCCGGCTCAACCATTTGCATCTCGCCGACTAGGGAAGGTCGAACCGAAAGTCCCAAACCGCTGTCGAATGTGGGAAGATCCGTAATGAGTCCTGCCCGATTGGTCTGGGCGAAAAGGGCGTCTCTCTGAGGACTGGCCCAGCGGCTCACTTCCAGAATTCGCTGGATCCGTCGCTCCACGTTGAATCCCCAGGCATCGAGGGAGGCATCGAAAGTGAGACTCTGGACAGGAATCCGTATCTCGGCTGTCCATCCCTCAGGCGTCCGTCGAGTATTGGCCTCCCAGACCGCGTCCCAACTGGAGTTTTCTCTCGTCCCCTGACCGGCTACCAGGGCATCGTAGCGAGCACCAGCGGGATTGATGGCAAACACAAATCCCGACTGGCCATCCTGAAATGGGTCAACAATAATCTTGATGTGGTCTTCAGACCGGAGCCGACTGTCCCGGGCTTTGGAATAGCTGACGATCCCCGCCGGATTGTAGTCGTATGCCCTAATACCTATATAGAGGTTCCGAACGTCGGCCATGACCCGGATCTCGGTGGCAGCGGTGGGCGGCTCTCCTTCTATCGGCTCTATCATTGTCAGCGGACCGAGGGGCGTCCCCCGCCCCCATGAACCCTCGTCCAGAACACCGTCGATACGAACCTCTTCCTCCACACGTGCCACGATGCCACGGGGGCGTTCCTGGGCCAGTGGTCCAGTTGATGCGGAGAGCCCCGCATAGAGGGTGATCAGAAAGAGTCCAAGGCGAAGTGCCTGCGGGGGGGAGAATCTAATTCCCGGGCTCAGTAAGTAGATTATTTTGAGCATGATCAAGCAGATGATGGCTTCGCGGGCGAATCCTCAATATACGTCCAGACCTGTCCCAGAACGAGACCACCGGCACTCCCTCCCCTGATTAGCTTATCCACATCCAGTGAATCATCACTCCTAAGAATATTTAGGAGTACAAGCTACATAGGGAAGCAAGTGCGAGTCAACTATAGAGAGAAAACCCGTCAGGGAGACGGGCTTAAAAGAGCGGAGAGGACGGGATTCGAACCCGAGGTACACACGTGAACGCACACACGCTTTTCAAGCGTGCACCTTTAGGCTGTTTTACCGATGAGCAACCTGTTCTTCAACATACATAAGTGACCGATAAAGGTGTCCGAATTGGCTATTTTCAGGCTGTTTTACGTATGATGGGAAGTCGTCTTCCAACCGCTTGAGTGGAATATTACAGTACCGCTCATTTGCGTTATCATTTCAGCTTGATAAAACCAAAACTGTTGTTTTTCATCGTCCCGTAAGTATCTGAATCAGAGAATATAATAAATCCACCGTCATCGGTAACGTCCATATACTCCCCGGCATTGTGTCCGGAGCGTTCCCCATAGACACTCTCCCATTCCTTGTTGCCGAGAGAATCCGTCTTCACGAGATAGGCCAGCCAGAGATCAGAGGGACCCATCGCATGACCAGCGGCCGAATACAGATGCTCGTCCCCAGAACCTCCTATGATGGTAAAACCGCCATCCGATGTCTCTTTAACACCATACGCTTCGTCATGGATGTAGCGTGGATCGTAGCCTCGGGGCTGACCAAAGATGCTGTGCCACGCCTCGTTCCCCTCAGCATCTACCTTCATCAATAGATAGTCCCAATTGATCACACCATAGGAGCGGGTGTGCCCTGCAAAGACATAGTCACCGTCGGATGTGCGGGCAAAATCATAACAATGCTCGGATTTTGGTCCTCCAAAGTTACGCGACCAGAGTTCCTTACCGTTCGGATCTGTGACAACCATGCAATAGTCATGGTTCTCAGCCCACTCGTCCTCAGCGTTCAGATTCTTTAATATCGTTCCACCGACGGCGTAACCCTCAGGATGCTCATAGGCCATCATGCCCTGGGGAATGGATTCAAGAATCGTTTCCCAGATAACGTTTCCGTCGAGATCCAGCTTCAGGAGCAAACCCTTGCCGTCCATGGCCAGGAAAACTGCACCGCGGTTAGCACTGTTTGAGTAGCCTGTCGCCAGCAAATGGCCATCACCGGTCAATGTAATCCCCTCGATAGCGTCCGCCCTGGGATGCGGGTAAATGCGCTTCCAGATTATTTCACCTTCGGCTGACAGTTTGATGATAGCACTTTCCTGTTCTCGCTTCACCTGCATGGAGCCCCCGATATAAAAATGTCCTTGGGCGTCCTCACAAACGGTTGCTACTGTTTCATCGCTGCGTTTGCTCCCGATGAATTTTTGCCACTCCAGTTGCCCCTGCGCATCTGTTTTGACGATGA
>JASLRT010000101.1 GCA_030743815.1 Candidatus Neomarinimicrobiota bacterium
CGGCCATTCCGTGTCAACGCGAGGTAGAACTGTTGCGAGCCGTCAGTACCGGGGAGAACCGTGAGGGAAACGAAGTCGTCCCGCTCATCAATTCTAACGGATTTATCAAATGAATCACCGATTGTGATCGGATTCTTATTCACCATACGGTAGATATTGCCATTGTTTGTCAAGACAGCAAATCCCATGATGGGTGGAGCGATACCGAAGCTGAACGACACTACGGCTACAATTTTTTCTTCATGTGAACTGTTTTCCTTGAGGGTAGCAAGGCTCGACCTCAGTTCGATCAACAGTTCAGAAGGGATAGATTTACCGGATGGACCGGGAGGTCCCGCAGGTCCCTGTTCACCGGGAGGTCCTTGCTTGCCTGCCGGTCCGGACTCGCCCTGAGGTCCCGGCGGACCAAGTTCGCCTTGCTGTACCTGCGGAGTACAGCTCATAAAATTGATGAAGGCGATGAGTGTCAGAAAGCGTGCTTTGTGCACTACGAGGCTGGGAAAAGATAGGGGAGTGCTCGGGCCCAGGCCATCGACATAATGATCAATAGTTCAGAGAGTATGGCGACGACAAAAAAGAGAATCGCCCGTTTCAGAGCCAAATTTTTGTAGTTATTGATCTGGCCAAGCGAATAGACTTGGGCGGCGAACATTTTGTAGGTTTGTTTTGCGTCATCGCCGACTCTCATAAGATCTTCAGCATAGGCCTCCGCCGACTGGTACTGGCTGATTCCGCCAAAGAACATTGGACTCATTCCTTCCGTCCCTGAGTGAGGTTTGTCTTTCCTGATCCTCGGTACGATAACCAGAATAAGGTTTACAATGGCGATGAGGGCTGCTATGAAATAGATGATTACCATGACGAACTTGAACCAGTCCAGCTGTACCTTGAGAAAATGGACAATGAAGAAAACCATGAACACGCCAAGAATCGACAGCATAGTAAACGCTTTCTGGTCAGTCCTTTGGAGGATTTGCTGCTCGCTGGACAGAACCTTGAACAGTGTAGAGAAATTTTGCTCTTTCATGGGGTGTGAATATAGAAGTCCTGTATGGGAAATGCAATCACCGTAATGGCTCGGCTAGCACCATTGTCTTTACCCATTCCGCGTTTCTGCGCGAATTCGCCTCGACCGCACTCACCTTAAGAATATAGATCCCTATTCTCGCCCGTTCACCGCTGTCAGTCAGACCGTCCCAATTGAGAGTGCCCTGTGAACCGCTGGCGAGATTGTTCGCCAGCATACGGACGGAACGTCCCAGTCTGTCGAAGATAAGAATGGAAACATTTGCCTGTGTGAAGGGGAGGTGATATGAAATGTACAGAAGGTCATCGTGACCGTCTCCATCTGGCGAGAAGGGATTGGGTTCCAGAAGCACTGAGCCGGTGGCTGGAAGTGATTCCAGGAAGATACTGTTCTGAACGCCGGCGGTCATTTTACCTTCGGCGACACAGGTTCCCCAGTTCGACCGGACTGACGAGTCGAGCGTCGGATTCAGCTTCTCCACCGATCGATACCCTGCGCCGCCCCACTCAGGCGTGTAGATGAGGGAGTCGGCCACCGCTGCCGCGGGATCAAACAGGTAAATGGCGTCGCCGCTGTTATTAAGACTTGGGAAGCCGTCGGGAGAGAAAAGAGTGTTTGCATCGGGTGGTAAAGCCCAATTCACCATTGAATCTTCCGTCAGCACCGCATATCCCTCAGACGGGAGGGAGTATTGCGGCATGAGCCGAATCTTGCTCGTGTCGGCGTCAGAAAAGCCCCACCCGGCCAAGTCAATAACGTTGTCCGAAAGGTTGACTATCTCTATGAACTCCGGCACATCAGAACCGGGAGCATAATGGAACTCGTTCAGCGTCAATACTCTCTTATTGTATCGCACGATAATTTCGTGTTCCACCGCGTCATTTCCCCGGTTGCCGTCACTTTCGGTTTCAGCAACTATCTGCAGCGTGTGAATACCGGAAGTGAGGGGAGGCAGCGTCATGCGCAGTTCAATAGAATCGGCGTCGGCTATTTCTTCAAACGGCGACGCTGTTAGATGCTCACCCATTTCGATAACCGAAACGGTACCGCTTATCGGTTGCATTCCTTCATTATAGACTGGGATGGACAGGAGAATCTCTTCATCCGGAAAGGGGAAGAGGGGATTGTGAGTAACAGTTGCCGAATCGAGCGTCACGTCGATATCAGGTGGTGTGACACTATTGAGATATCCCGGCGATCCGAGGGAATCGATGCTGATGGTCCAGTTGCTGGCTACGCTCGGGCGATCGAACCGTTTCCTTTCCAGTGAATAACCGGGGCGAAAAATGTCTGCCCAGCCTTGGCTGTCCACTGTGTCGTTGCTGGCGCTGATGAGAAAGAGCGAATCTGAAGAACTCAATTGATTGCCAATACTGTTGTCGTCAACCTTGAGTACGAGTACTGTGTCCGGGATGATTCCTTGGTACAGTCCGCCTTCCATTTCGTAATCGCCTTCCAGAATTACCGCATACGAGCCGGGCAGAAGAAGCATTCCCGTGCCTGCATCTGTCAGTTCATCCTGAGACGATCTATCGCTGATGGTCCATCCGGCCAAATCGATACTCTCGCTGAGGGATGAATTGAAAATCTCCACGAACTCGTTTGGGCTGTCGGTGCCGTCGAGGTCGAACATGATTTCTGAGATGAGAATCTGACCGCCGAGTGGAACAGATAGAAGGAAAAGCGTCACTGACTGTTTCATAGTTATGGTTGGCGAGAACATATCGAGATGTATTGAGCTCGCTGCTGTCTAAGACTACATGTGCTGCGCAAGCCCTTGACTGAAGAAAGAGGTTAAGTGTAAAACCTCCTCCTTTTTCATGGCACTAAATGAAGTTAGAGATCAGTCTGACGACACGTAATCTTAACTCTGAATGTTTGCGAGGCGTTCCTTTACTTCTTTCAGTCCCATATCCCGTAAGATCGCGAAAGCTTCGCGTTTCTCTCCTCGCGGCGTACTTTTTCCTCTCTCCCAGTTGCTCACCGTGATTGTGGTCACCCCAACCAGCTGACCCAGCTGTTTCTGAGACAGCTTCAACCGTTTGCGATGAGATTTGACGGAATCGGCGCTGATACGGACTCTGGCCGCCGGTTTTTCTTGTGAAAGCTCAGGGCTGATCTTTCCTTCGTCCCGGCGATCCATTTTGGTGGCAAGAGCACTATGTAAGTCAGCTATTTCCTTTCTCTGCTGCCGGAGCTGTCTCTTCAAGTCTTGCACAGATCCGGACAGACCGGCAGCCATTTTCTTAGCCTCTTTGCGCGCCAATCGGCTGATCTCACTCTTAAGTACTGTTCCTACATCGGGCATGGCATTATCTCCTTTTAGTTTGATCTGATTGATAAGTTGACTTTATCATCGAATGCTAGCTAGCAGCAGCCGAGTGTTGCTTCTGGACGACTATAAATTCATCGATCTTCTCTTTTAGGGTGTTTCTGGTTTTGCGGTAGCTGTCCAGGTTTTCGTATGCCGTATTCCAGCTGCCAAACGGGTCTTCGATACTCCAGTGAATCCTCTTCACATCTCCCGGGAAAGTGGGGCAGATCTGCTGTGCATCATCACACACCGAAATAACGATGTCTATGCCTTCTTCCAGATAGTCGTCCACATGATCTGAAGTCTGACTGGAGATATCTATACCCCACTCCTGCATCACCTCAATACTGCACGGATGAACGCGGCTCGGATAAGTTCCTGCACTAAAAACCTGAAAACGGTCGCCAGCGAGATGGCGTAAGAGGCCTTCCGCTATTTGTGAACGACATGAATTTCCAGTACAAAGAAAAAGAACCTTATTCATTTTCAGAAAGAAGCTACAACAGATAGTTTTTATAATTCCAGTTTTATTTTGATTCATCAGTTGTTCTTGTAGAGTTCGCAGTTGAGAGAAAGAGACAGTGAGAGCTAAGGGGGATAGTTGTTTTGGTTCATGTAATCAAAATGCGATAAACTTCTTATTATCGTCTATTACCTCCTGTACCCTGAATGAAGAAGGACTCAGACTCGGAACGATGTTCCTTATTGAAGTGGCTCATGAGTTTCGGCGTTCTCATCTGGCTCAACTCTGTTCTGTATCCTGTCGGTCGCTACATCGTCCCGCCGAAGATTCCGGAGGCCAATATTTCATCTCTCCAGATCGGAACTGTAGCTGATTTTGAAGTGAGCACGGGGTCTATCTTTCAATTTGGTCGTATCCCGGGTATTATTGTGAGAGTCAAAGAGGATGAATATATAGCCTTCAGCGCCACCTGCAGTCACCTCAGCTGTATTGTGCAGTATCGTGAAGATCTCAATCAGATCTGGTGTGCCTGCCACAACGGAATTTTTGACCTTTCTGGCAAGAATGTGAGTGGACCTCCCCCGAAACCTCTTGATGAGTTTGACGTCCACGTGAGAGGTGATGAAGTGTGGGTATCGAAGAAGGCGTAAGAGATGAAAGTGTCACTGACTGATTGGATCAATTATCGCTATCAGACAAGCGCATTTGTAGACTTCTTGAAGAAGAAAAAAGTACCCTACGGTAAAGGGTGGTACTGGCAATATTTCGGAGGGATACATCAAGGTAATCATCCACGAGGTCAGAGGTGTGATGTGAAATATCGATACCCCATTCGGCCATCACTTTTATGCCGGCAGGGTTAACCCGCGTGGGGTGAGTGCCGGCGCTGAAAACCTCAAGCCGGTCCCCGGCCAGATCTCTCAAAATACCTTCTGCCATTTGGGATCGGCAAGAGTTTCCCGTGCAAAGAAATAGCACCTTCTTCATCATATATCTCAAACAAATTTCCTTGGTAAGATGAATGAATGTCAACATGAATAATCTATGTGACCTAAATTAATAATAGTAACTATTACTATTTATGTTGTTTCACCTTTCATTTCTATTTAAACTGTTTTCATGCGATACAGCCATCAGAGAGAGACAATCCGTGAAATTGTGAAAAGTACAGACTCGCATCCAACAGCTGATTGGATTTTTCACAAGGCAAAAAGAAAGATTCCCAATATCAGTCTAGGAACGGTCTATCGGAATCTTAAACATCTAGCAGCAGCAGGTTTTCTGCGGGTAATCTGTGATGATAATAGTACACGCTATGATTGGAATAAGACACCCCATGACCATTTAAAATGCTCTATTTGTGGGGATTTCATTGATGTCCATTTACTGGATGACGGGATTCGCAAGACTGTAAAAAAGAATTATAAATTTGAAGTAGATGATGTAGAAATGATCATCATTGGAACATGTAATAAACACGAATAAAAAAGGAGAATGAATAATGAGTGTACTCGTAGGAAAAGAAGCACCGGATTTTTCCACCCAAGCTGTTTTGGCTGATAATACGATTGTTGGCGATTACAACTTTACCAAGGCTCGTGATGGGAAATATGCTGTTGTGTTCTTTTATCCATTGGATTTTACCTTTGTCTGTCCTTCCGAATTGATCGCCATGGATCATCGTACGGATAAACTCACCGAACTCGGTGTTGAAGTTGTCGGTATTTCAATTGATTCACACCATACCCATCATGCATGGCGGAATACGGAAATAAATAAAGGTGGTGTAGGACAATTAAAATATACCCTGGCTGCTGATATGGATCATTCTATTGCCCAGTCTTACGGAATTCAATCAGATGGTGGTGATTCCTATTATCCTGCCGGGGTGGCCATGCGTGCCACTTTTGTGATTGATCAAAATGGAATCGTTCGACATCAAATCGTCAATGATGAACCCTTGGGCCGCAATATGGATGAAGTTGTTCGGATTGTTGAGGCACTTCAGTTTTTCGAAGCGAACGGACAGGTCTGTGCAGCCGGTTGGCAAAAAGGTGACGATGGTATGGTGAATACAGCTGAAGGTGTTGCTGCATACCTAAGTGAAAACGCCGACAAATTGTAAGCACGTCCAGCTTATATTCAATGGTGGAATTGCCATCATTAAATGCTGACATAGATGAGTGGCCATCAGGTGGCTTCTTATTGCTAGGTTGGACCTCTCCTGGGTGGTGCTGAGGCGACAGTAGCTTACGATTCTCGCCTTAGGACGAAAAAATATCAGGATCTATCTCTGAGAATTAACTGTCATGGAATGGTTTAAAAGTCTAGAACCTCTGACGCAGACGTTTCTTGCGAGCCTGTTTACGTGGGGTATGACGGCACTGGGAGCTACATCAGTATTCCTATTCAAAGAGATGAACCGTCGAGTCCTCGATGGGATGCTCGGCTTCGCTATCATGATGGCACTCGATGTGGGGCTCGGATGATTACACTTTCTGTCGCCACGCATCAGAGAATTGACTTTGTTGATATCACCAGTCAGGTCCGGGAAGAAGTGAACAAGAGCAGGGTGGAAGACGGGATGGTTGTTATCTACGTCCCTCATACAACCTGCGGCGTCACCATCAACGAGAGCGCCGATCCCGACGTAGCGGAAGACATTAAGATGCAACTGACCAAACTGGTGCCCCATAAGGGGGGCTACCATCATCTGGAAGGTAACGCCGACAGCCACATCAAGACGAGTATGATTGGCTCATCTGAGACTGTTTTCATAGAAAACGGGAAGCTCGTTTTGGGGACGTGGCAGGGGATTTTCCTGTGTGACTTTGACGGTCCCCGGACAAGAAAAGTTTATATCAAGATTGTTGAGGGGTAGACGCTAAGTACTCTTTTTCTGGCTGTTCCAGATCTTATCCATCTCAGTTAAATCAGTTTCTTCCAGTTTTTTCCCTCGTCGTCTTAACTCTTTCTCCACCGCCTGAAACCGTTTAGTGAATTTCTGATTTCCTTTTCTCAGAGCGTCCTCAGCTGAGATGTCGAGGAATCGACACAGGTTGACGAGAGCAAAAAAGAGATCGCCTACTTCTTCTTCCATATGCTTTATCGCTCCAGCTGATTCTGCATTTTTCAACTCTTCCATCTCTTCGTGCACCTTGTTCCACACCTGGTCCGTCTCTTCCCAGTCAAAGCCAACGTAGGCGGCCTTTTGCTGTAATCGCTGAGCTCTGATGAGGGCAGGGAGTGTGACGGGGACACCATCCAACCTCGATTCGCGCCCCTTCTCTTCCTGCTTGGCCGCTTCCCAGTTCTGCTTGGCGTTGAAGGCGCCGTCAGCCTCCTTGTCGCCGAAGACGTGGGGGTGTCTATTGACGAGTTTTTCATTGATACCACTGATGACCCGTTGCAGAGTGAACTCGTCGTTCTGCTCTGCAATATTTGCCTGGAAGACGACATGCAGTAGAATATCGCCCAATTCTTCGGCGAGCGTATGCCAGTCCTTCTGGTCAACGGTCTCTATCACTTCGTAGGCTTCCTCAAGGAAGAACGGTAGTAGGGAAGCGTGCGTCTGTTCTTTATCCCACGGACAACCGTCCTCTCCCCGCAGTTTTTCCACAATGGTTACAAGCTCATCGAATTCCTTATTCTTGCTCATCTTCCTCCTCTATTCTGGACACCAAAACTTTAACAATACGATTTTCTGACAAATTTCTAATCTCGAATCGGAACCCTTGGTACTCCGTTTGACTTGCGGCAGAAGGTATATCGCCGAAATGGTCCAGCAGAAATCCGCCAAGGGTATCATATTCCCGGTCGTCAGGGAATGAGACCGGAATAACATCTTCCAGATCGTTGATTGGAATTTTTGCTTCCACCAGCCACTGATGGGTACCGGTTTTGGTTACAAGTGGCACCTCTTGATCAAATTCGTCCCGGATTTCACCCACCACTTCCTCTACAATATCCTCTAGCGTGGCCAGCCCTGCGGTGCCTCCGTATTCGTCCACCACTATGGCGATGGTCTGCCGCTGCCGCTGAAAGTCTCGCAGCAGTTCATCAATCTGCTTCGACTCCGGAACAAAGAAGGGCTCCCGGCTGATGCCCGACAGCTCCTTGCTGTTCCTCTGTCCATTCAGATAGGGCAGCATATCCTTGGCATAGAGAATTCCTTCTATTCTGTCCAGTGATTCATCGTAAACGGGAAACTTGGAGAATCTCGACTGACGAATGACTTTCAGTGCGTCGTTAAGGGAAGTCCGTTTCTCCATCGCCACAATATCTGTCCGCGGCACCATGATTTCCCGCACGGCTGTCTCCCCGTAGTCGAATACAGACTTAATCATTTCACTCTCATGATGTTTCAGGGTACCCCTGTCGGCGCCGAGATCTGCCAGTGTTCTCAGCTCTTCCTCAGAGTCAAACAACTCTTCTTTTCTCCAGCGCATCAGTTTGCTCACAACGTACGTTAGGCTGTAGAGCAGGTGGGCGATAGGATAGAGTATGATACTGATAATCCTGACAGGTGCCGCCACGCGAATGCTGAACTGTTCCGAATTGCGGATGGCCAGAATCTTCGGTGTAATCTCGCTTACGAGCAGTATAGTGACGCTGACAATGATCGATTCCAACAGGAGTAGTAGCGCGATGTTGGCGCCGGCCTTCGTGGCGATATCAGCGGTGATAAGGGCTGCAAAAAATGCCATGGACGTATTGACAAGGGTATTCCCCGTCAAGATTGTTATCAGCAGGCGTCGCGGCTGATGCAGAAGTCTGAGTATTCTTTTGTGCTGTTTGGAATCGGTCAGGTGTGATTTTTTAAGTGAAAAGAAGGCCGCTTCGGCGCCGGAAAAAAAGGCCGATAGCATCAACATAAGAATGAAGATTCCGACTTCGAGAAGAATAGTCACGAAAGGAACCTGTCAACCGAAAACTGTGAAAGATACCTGTTCTCGAACTCTCTCATTTCGGTCTTTCTCTCGTCTGTATCGTCATTGTATCCCAACAGGTGAAGTGCTCCGTGGCAGATGAGTCGTCCCAGTTCATTGGCTAGTGAAACGCCGAAGATGCCCGCGTTCTCTGCCGCTCTTTCCACACTGATGTAAATTTCTCCTTCAAACTGTTCGTCCGGGGACGCGTCCAGCCTGAAAGCGATCACATCGGTGTACTCGTCTTTGTGGAAGAACTGTCGCTTGAGGGAGTGAAGCATTCCATCACCGCCGAAAATAACGGTAACATCGCCCAGCTGAACACCGCCATCTGCAAGAATGGATGTTACCAGGTCTGAGACGGTTTCAGCATCGGGAGAGAGGTCCGTGTTTACTACCTCTGTTTTGACGCTGGTCATTGACCGTCTGATTTCGAAGAGGAAACTGTCTGGCCGGGGTATTCTATTCTGAGGTGGTAAATGCCTCTGATAACTGGGAGCATGCCGTCCACACCGCGGACGTCCCCTTTAATCTTAGCGAGGTCTTTCATGGTGAGGGGACACTCATCCAGCTGACCTTCTTTGAGCTTCTCCTCAGTGATCTTGTCCACCATGGCTTCGATCTTATTCAGATCAGGATTCTTCAGCGAACGTGTTGCTGCTTCCACCGATTCGCAAATCATCAGGATGCCCGTCTCTCTGGTGTTTGGTCTGGGGCCTGAATAACGAAAGTCAGTCTCGTTTACCGTTGTAGAATCTTTTTCGGCCTGTTTGAGAGCTTTCTGGTAGAAATATTCCATCCGTGAGGTGCCGTGGTGCATGGGAATAAAGTCGCTCACTGCAGAAGGGAGGCTGTATTCTTTGGAAAGCTTTAGACCCTCCTTGACGTGACTGGCGATGATACGGGCTGAGAGGGAGGGGGAAATTTCGTCATGCCGGTTTACACCGCTGAACTGATTTTCAATATAGTACTCAGGTCTTGACAATTTACCGATATCGTGATAGTAAGCGCCAACGCGGCAAAGAAGTGCATTTGCGCCCACGGCAGCCGCACACGACTCCGCCAGGTTTCCTACCACCACGGAGTGGTTGAAAGTGCCGTTTGCCTCTTGTGACAATTTCTTGAGCAGCGGATGGTTGAAGTCTGTTAATTCAAGCAGCGTCAGATCAGATGTGACATCGAATAATATCTCAAAAAGAGCACTGAGGCCGTATGTGATAAACGGCGCCAGAATTCCACTGATGAGAATAAAGAGGATATCATTACCCGTGGTAGTCCAGTCGATCCGCTTCAGAATACCGAGGGCCAGGAGAGCTACAATACCGGCGCTGACAATATAGAGAATAGCTGAGAACAGTTGGGCCCTCGTACGCAGTTTGCGCACAGCAAGAATAGCACTCATAGTGGTAAATAGTGAGACGACAGCATAATCGAGTTTACTACCGATAAGGAACGCCACGAGGACGGCGAGACTGACGGAAAACATTGCGGCGATCCGGCCGTCGAACAGTACGGTAAGGACCATAGCGGCAACTGTGAACGGAATAAGATACTCTGAAAATCCGAAGGTGATAACGAACAGGTAAGATACGCCCACCATTATCAAGAACATAAGCGAGAAAAGTAACAGGATTTTTATATCTTCGAACAGTTCAAGGCGATAGGTTCCTAGAAATACCAGAAAAAAGGAGAGAATGATGCCCACCAGAAGGAAGCGTCCAATCCACGGCAGGATAACCGCTATCCCTTTCTGAGTCTTCTCTCTTTTATCGATTTCAGATTGATATGATTTCAACTTTAGCAGGATTTCCGGTGTCACACGCGTGTTAGCATCCACAATACGCTCATTTTCCATAACGATACCCTGGTAGCGTGGAACTTTTGCTGTGGCAAGCTGCTGACGGCGTTCTGTCTCCTCTCTGTTGAAGACGACATTCGGTGACATGAATTCCACAATAATTTTATAGCCGATCTCCCTGAGAATATTTTCCTCTTCGGGATAAATATCTGTTATTTCTACGCGAGCTTTGGTCCACGCCTGTTCAAGATCGTTACAATCATTGATCTCCATCAATTCCGAAACGTCGCCGGAGACAATTGCAACCTGGGCACTTTTGATCTCAGTTTTATTGATGTCGAGGATTCCCTCGGCCCACCGGTTGCGGCAGATATTGATGAGGTATTCCTCGAATTCATCCAGATTGATTTCTGTGGCGTCCGGTTGCCTTAATTCTATAAACGCTTCCCACTCCGGCTCTGTCACATCAAACTGATACTCACTGCGAAAGTCTTCCTCGATGGTTGCCAGAGCGGCACTATCTGTTGAGACTCTTGTCTTAGCTTCTTCATATTCTTCGCCGTACCGTTTTTCCCACAACCTCTGCCGTGTCTCTTGCAAGGTTTTCCTTCCTCGCGAAAGATCTTTGATAGATCTTATAAAGGCGCTCATTTCCGCAATTTGTTCTTCAACAATCTCCTTTTTCCTTTCGAAGCGGAAAGGTTCATTAAAGAAGGCTTCTTCAATATCGGCCTTTAGATCTTCATCTTTCTTTAGAATTGGGAAGTTAAACTCAGCGACAATCTCCTCTCTGGTGATGTCTCCTGATTGGTAGTTGTACTCCAGCGATTTACCCCCCTTAAAGAACAGTGACAGTAGGAGGGTCAGTCCGCCGAATATGAGTATTCGGTTAATGATTGCCTGCCGGTTGGGGTCTTTCTTTTCAGTCTGCTCTTTGTTCTTGCGTAAAGGCATAGGGAAGAATGTGCTCAGGCTGCGGAGGTCCCCTTATCTATCGATTTGAGAATTTCACGCAAGATGACGAGCCTTTGAACCTCACTGGTCCCTTCGCCGATGGTGAGCACTTTGGCATCCCTGAAGTAACGTTCTACCGGATAGTCCTTGATATAGCCGTAACCGCCAAAAACCTGGATCGCCTCTGTAGTAGTCCGCACAGCTGTTTCAGAGGCAAAGAGTTTGGCCATGGCAGCTTCTTTGATGGTGTTTTCTCCTCTGTCGTATCTTTTCGCGGCCTGGTAGACGAGCAGCTTTGCGGCCTCAATATCTGTGGCCATATTCGCCAGCTTAAAACCTACCGACTGGAACTTATGTATCTGTTTGCCAAAAGCTTCTCTCTCATGAGAGTATTTCAGGGCCGCTTCATAGGCACCCTCAGCCGTTCCTACCGATAACGCACCGACAGAAATGCGCCCCCCGGTCAGTGTTTTCAGGAATGTTTTAAATCCCTCTTTGGGAGATCCGAGAAGATTGTCTTTGGCAATACGCAGGTCCTCGAAGAAAAGCTGTCGCGTATCAGAAGCTTTCCACCCCATCTTCTTTTCGGCAGGACCTATCCTGAGACCCGGATTATCAGTTTCGATAATGAACGCGCCGATCCCTTTCTGCTCACCATCCTCAATTACAACGGCCGTTATGGTGAGGATTCCCGCAACACCGGCATTAGTTGTGAAAATCTTGCCACCGTTGATTACCCATTCGTTCCCGTGGAGAACTGCCGTTGTCTTGGTTGCACCGGCATCGCTTCCCGCTTCGGGTTCAGTCAGCCCGAAGGCACCAATTGTTTCACCTGAAGCGAGAGGGGGCAGGTATTTCTTCTTCTGTTCTTCATTTCCTACAAGCAGGATCGGTGTTGTGCCGAGAGAAGTGTGGGCTGCTATGGTAATGGCTGTTGAGGCGCAAACCTTCCCCATCTCGTACACTGCAGTGGCGTAGGCGACGTGATCCATCCCGGCACCACCGTACTGTTCAGGAATGGGAATGCCCATGAGACCGAGATCGACCATCTTGGTCACAATTTCCTCCGGAAAGCGGGAATCGCGGTCGAGCTCTTCGGCGACCGGAGCTACTTCATTGGCTGCGAAATCACGCACCATATCTCTCAGCATTATCTGTTCCTCTGTCAGGAAAAGGTCGTTCATCTCACTGGTATCTTTAACTTTTCGAACGTGAATTCTTTGTATATTAATTTAGGGGTGGCGGAGCAAGGTCACAAATTTATCCGCTCAAGAGGGTCACCAGCGAATGGCGGCGGATGCCCAGGTGAATCCTGACCCGAATGCCGCCAGAATGACAATATCGCCCGACGAAATCTTGCCATCAGCATATGCTTCAGACATAGCGATGGGGATGGAAGCTGCCGTCGTGTTACCGTACTTGTGGATGTTGCTGTAGACTCTGTCCATCCCTACGCCAAGTCGCTTTGCCACAGCCTGACTGATGCGGTAGTTGGCCTGATGAGGGATAATCAGAGCCACGTCGTTCAGAGTGAGACCGTTGTGATCGAGCGCTTCATGAATGACTTCCGGGAAGCGGACAACGGCGTTTTTAAAAACTTCACGGCCGTTCATGTAGGGGACGTGAAGATCTTTATCGATCAACTCTTTGCTGTTGAACGGGTTATACTTGCTTCCGGGAGCTGGCAGCCACAAATCCTTCAGATGTGAGCCGTCGGAGTGGAGGTGAGTTGAGAGTACTCCAGCATCGTCATGGCTGGGCTGAAGAACAACTGCTCCAGCGCCGTCTCCGAAGAGAACAGCCAGATCACGGTGTTCCGTATCGAGTTTGAGGGCAACACTCTGGACCTCAGCACCGATTAGCAAGACATTATCGTGCATCTCGGTGCGGATGAATTGGTCAGCGATGCTCAAACCGTAAATAAATCCGGAGCACGCGGCGCGAACATCAAATGCCCCTATATGTTGCATACCCATCTTTTCCTGTACCATTACGGCACTGCCTGGCATGAAGTAATCTGATGAAATAGTTGCGAATACGATCAGATCGATATCATCGGGAGTGACGCCGGCCATCTCCAGTGCGATCTCCGCTGCCTGAACGCCCAGGTCCGATGCACCCGTCTCTTCGTCGCTTCTCACATGATGTCTTTCCTTAACTCCCGACCGTTCCGTGATCCATTGGTCTGAAGTGTCCATCAGTTTTTCGAGATCGGCGTTCGTCACTACATTTTCCGGTACAGCGTGTCCGATCCCAGTAATGTGTGATTGTCTCATGATTGATTAACTCCGGTTGGTTTAATGTCTCTCACATTCAGTTGAATAGTTTTTCTTCCTTGCCACTCATTTTCCTCAACAACGTATACAAGATCGACAGGATTACCGGTAATAAGATGCTGGTAGTGCTCGGCAAGATTGAAGCCGATGGCATCGTAAGATATTCCATTCTGCCGCGCGGTGAACTTGAGATGATTTCCTTTTCCTACCAGTTTGGGAGTTCCACTGACTTTCACCTCAGTGGAAACAAAAGCCGGCCTCATATTCCCGGGGCCGTAAGGAGAAAGTTTCCGAATGAAATCCATGAATCTTTTATCTATTACATTTAACGACATTTCACCGTCAATGTCAAGTCTGTTCACCAGATCATCGTATGACAGCGTACTGTCAGCTATTTTACGAAATTCTTCCCGGAACGGTTCAAGATTTGCTGCTGATATAGTAAGCCCGGCCGCCATAGGGTGGCCGCCGAAACCGATGAGATGTCGAGCACATCTGGCCAGATTCTGGTACAGGTCGAAACCGCGAATGCTGCGCGCAGATCCCTTCCCCTCATCACCGTCCACGCTGATAATGACCGTCGGTCGACAGAATTCCTCTTTGATTCTGGATGCGACGATGCCGATAATTCCGGAATGCCACCCCTCTTTCCATAACACAATCGCTTTGTCGTTTTCCAGATCTACTTCGTTATTTACCATGAGGATAGCTTCATCGACGATGGTCTGCTGAACGGCCTGTCGTGACCGGTTCTCGTTGTCCAGTGCTCGCGCCAGCTGGGTCGCTTCGAAAAAATCCTCCGTGATGAGCAGCCGTACAGCACGGTTGGCGTCACCCATTCTTCCGGCGGCGTTGATGCGCGGTGCTACCCAGAACAGCAGTCGCCCGACCGTGAGTTCCTTATCAATCAGGTTACTTGTCTCCAGCAAGGCCTTGAGACCCGGGTTGTCCGTCTCCTTGAGCTGCTTAAGCCCGTGATAGGTGATGATTCTGTTTTCGTCTGTTAAAGGGACGATATCCGCTGCGGTGCCCAGCGTGATCAGATCGAGATGCTGATAAGCAACGAAGGGATCCTCATCCAGCACTTCAGCCACTGCCGAAGCCAGCTTGAATGCTACGCCGCCTCCACACAGCCCTTTGAACGGGTATTCGCAGTCGTGCTGTCTTGGATTGAGAATGGCAAAGGCGTCCGGCAGCCGCGGATCCGGTGTATGGTGATCAGTGATGATGACTTCAATATTATGACCCTTAGCATAGTCTACCTCGTCCACCGCATTAATACCGCAATCGCAAGTAATAATCAGAGTTGCTCCTTTCTCAGCAGCGTGGTCTATACCAGTCTTTGAGAGACCGTAGCCCTCATTTTCACGATCGGGAATGTATACAGATACATCCGCTCCCAGTGTCTTCAGGGTCAGAGCGAGCATGGACGAACCGGTTATACCGTCAACATCGTAGTCGCCGAAGATCATGATTGGTTTCCGGTTTTCCATATGATAAGCGACATTTTCGGCCGCTGTATTCATGTTGAGCATACCGAATGGGTCGTGCAAGTCATCGAGGGACGGATCGAAAAACGGTTTTGAATCGGTCAGGGAATTGATTCCCCGGTTGGCCATGACTTTCGCAATGATCTCAGGTGCGTTAAACTCCTTCTGGAGTCTTTGAACGGTTTGCTGATCAGGGGATTTAATGTTCCAGATTGACATGAAAAGAAATAATCAGAGTTGGTCTGTAAGCCGAATTCTGTACCCCGACATCTATGATGTCGGGACGGTGATCATTCATCTGGTTCCGGCCTCGCGGTCGGGATCACGCAACCTACCCGAGAGTCGTAGTGAGGCGGGCTACCTCATGCTCTTCTATTTGATCTTGCACCGGATGGGGTTTACCGAGCTCCCGACGTTGCCGTCGGAACTGGTGGTCTCTTACACCACCGTTTCACCTTTACCCCGATCCGCCGGCAGGCGGATCGGGGTAGTCTACTTTCTGTTGCACTTTCCATGCTCCCCAACTTCCGTTGGTGAACTCCTCCCGTTAGGAGGCATCCTGCCCTGCGGTGTTCGGACTTTCCTCCCCGACATCGCTGACGATATCGAGGCGATCACCCGACCAACTCTGATTTCAAAAAGCGTTAATTAATTCTTAACCGAAAACAGCCAGTTAGTTCCCGGACCAGAAGAGCATGCGCTGACAGGAATTGCATTGAGTTACCCCCTCGCTTCTCCTGATTTCAACAATAGATTGCGATGTGAGGTGGGCGTGACAGCCGCCACACGAGTGGTTGGTGACTGGGACAACAGCTACGCCATTTCTTGCTTGTCGGACACGATCATAAAGCCTCATGTGGCGCATGTCGATATTCGGTAAGATTCCGGTACGTTTGACAGTGAGAGTCTTGTATTCTTTTTCCGTGCTTTGAATTGTCTTTTCCAGTTCCGCTTTCTGCTTTACCAGCTCGGTTGCCGTCTCCTCGTTCTGGGTCTTGTCCAGCTTTAACTGCTCTTCCAGTCCGTCGTGCTCTTCACTCAGTTCAAGTTCCCTTAATTCTTCGTCATCAATCTCTTTCTTCAGGTGGTCGATCTCTGCCATCAGGGCGTCGTACTCCCGGTTGGTCTTGACCAGATAGAGCTGATCCTGCAGCTTTTCTACTTTGGTCTTCCTGTCTGATTCCATCCCCTGAATCTTTCTGATTTCGAGGTCGATTTCCGTCAGTCTCTCTTCACTCCTCTGGATAGAAGCGGCAAGATGATCAATTCTCGCTATCATTTCTTCAACTTTCCTCGGAAGATTACCCTTCAGTTGTTCGAGCTCCATCAGAGCAGAATCAACCTCTTGAAGTTTGATCAGTTCACTAAGAACTCCCATCACCTCTCCTCAATCGTAAAAAAAATGCACCTGAATGGTGCATCAGATAACAGCTTACTTTGAGGGGCTTGGAAGCGAGCCATGATCCAAGTCCTCTCATGGGTTACCGCCTACAACCCCCAACTACAGGGTTTTTCCCGCGGCGTGCCGCTCTATGGGTGGGCATCGGAGTGACTGTTCTCTCTAAGTTCACTTTCATTGTCAGGTTCGGTCCCGACTTGACTCGTCGGCACGGCCTTCCTTTCAGTGGGTTCGGCAGGACTTGAACCTGCGGCCTTTGCGATGTGAGCGCAACGCTCTGACCAACTGAGCTACGAACCCAATCCCTAATTCAATCTTGCGGGAGCGGGCAATGCTTGGCGAATTTAAAAGAATCCTATGGTCGAAACAAGGAGCTGAACGCATTAATTCTCTCTCCCTTGACACATTTGAGATCGTCAACGATATGCTCATCATCAGATGGTCAGATGGGCGGGAAAGCTACATCCAGCCGGCGGCTCTGAGGGACACCTGTCCGTGTGCCGAATGCAGTGGTGAAACAGATGCGCTGGGTAATGTCTATATGGGTTACGGCAGACCAAAATGAGAGGAGGGGTACCGGCTGTCGGAAGTGCGAACCGTGAGGCATTATGCATTGCAACCGTTCTGGCGTGATGGTCACAGTATAGGAATTTACCGATTTGAGCTACTGGGGAAGCTCGGTAATGATGATGTTTAAAGAAAGCTACCGGCTCAGCGGGGTCTCGGATCGGCTGACGCGTAGCGGTAGCTGACGAGAATCTTGTTCATTTCCGGAAAGACGCTCCAGTCCTGGGGTTCGTAGATGATATGTATCCAGCGGTCATCCGGAAATGACCACGTAGCCGTTACAAAATCTTCCTGTCTAAACCTGCTTGCAAGATCTGTCGTTTCCAGAAATTCCTCTTTTCCGTATTCTTGGCGCAGTTTTCTCAGCAGCAGATTCAACCACCTGCGGTGATTATCCAGGTTGTCGCTGTCCGACTTTTGCAGGTCCCATCTTAAGATATAAACCTCATCGATCTGAAAGACGCCTCTTTCAGGTGTCAGGAAGAAACGTAGTTTACTACTCTTAATTTTCACCGATTTTAAGCCGCTAAATTCAACGAGTGTATAACCTTGTCTGCTGATTTCATAAGCCGGGGGATTCTCGAAACGTTTGTTGATCCTTTCCATCACCTGTTGCCTGTTCATCCCGAATTCCACTCCATGTACTCCGGTCAGTGAGTGGATAAAATCTGAACTGCCCTCTTGTTGCTGCGGAAAGATTGAACCGCTGACAAGGATGGCAAAGGTGATGAGACGTATCACGGCTGAGGGTGCACGAGGATTACGTGACTGACTGTTAGTGTGGTTGTATATCGTTGTTAAGAACATCGGCGGGTGGAAGCAACCGTTTTGGACGAGTCACACTCTTTGCTCAATCGAATGCACCGTGGCCAATGGTCAGTGGATCGAGTCCCATTTCACTGAGGACGCTATCCCACAGTCCCTCAGGCTGATCAGTAAACACCAGTTCCGGAATGACGGGATTGAGAAGCCAGTTTCCGAGAGCAATCTCCGCTTCGAGCTGACCGGATGCCCATCCCGCATAACCGATGAAACAGCGGAAGGTGATGCTTTCACTCTGAGTGATGGTTAGTAAGCTTTCAAGACTCTTGCTCATCGCCAGACTGTCAGTAACCCGTTTAGTATCGGGACCCTGATACACTTCGTCGTGAACAACAATGGCCGCTGACGGATCAACAGGTCCTCCCAGGAAGAGACGGTCGTTCCCGCGGCGGCTTGTCTTCAGATTCTTGTTGAGCTCAGATACCGTGTGGTCAGTCGGTTGGTTCAAGACTATGCCGGTACTGCCCTGATTGCTGTTGTCAATAATCAGAACGATGCTTTTGGCGAAGAAGGGACCTACCAGTTGCGGTACCGCCACCAGGAAATGGTTTGACAGAGTCGAACTCACAGTGTTGTAAACATACGGTAGATTGAGTCAAATAGAAACTGAGAATTACATCTGAAAGTCCGAAGAGACGGGAATGCCAGGGAAACTGAAAAGAGAGAATTTAAAATGAGAGCGTGGGCCCACCAGGATTCGAACCTGGAACCGACGGATTATGAGTCCGGCGCTCTACCGTTGAGCTATGGGCCCTAAAGCTGATTGAATTTAGAGCGAACTTCTCTTAAACATAAGGACAAAACAACAACGCTTCACATCAGGCTAGATTCATAAGAATGGTTATCATCCTAACACAAATCTACTAATATGCTTGCTTCACTCTAACATAGGATTTGTTAATCGCGATGTTGAAAATGATTGAGGAAGGTGAAATCGAGATGATTCGCAGCTAACATTAAGATCTTATTCAGTACTTATGGAAATAATCAGGGATCTAAAATGCGAGGGAATCCTCGGTTGCACTGCAATTCTCTTCGTATCAATATTGCTCTAAAAAATAGTTGCAAAATTGATTAGAGATAGACAATTTATAGCACTTAATTAAGTGAGTAGGAGTAGGGTTCAATTACAGAAAGTACTTTACTTCGGTCGAGTAAAATCGCAATCAATTATCATCATTAGGAGAATACAAATCATGGATAAATTACGAACTTACCTGCCACTCTTCGTCCTGATTCTGATACCGATCGGTCTGGTTGCTCAAGGGAGTGTTTCCGGTACGGTTACAGATGCTGAGACAGGTGGACCACTTGCTGGTGCAAATGTCGTTGTTGATGGTACAGATTTAGGCGCAGCCGCCGATGCCAGCGGCTCGTACCTGATCGAGAATGTACCCGCTGGATCCTATACTGTAACTGCATCAGTGATCGGTTACACATCTTCTAGCGAATCCGTTACAGTTGGTGCTGGTACCGCTGTGGTGAATTTCTCTTTATCCCCTGCTGTTCTGCAAATGTCCGGGCTAGAGGTTTTGGCATCACGAGCAGGAGAAAACACTCCTGTCGCATTTTCAAATGTTAGTAAAGCCGATATGGAATTCCGTCTTGGATCTCAAGATATTCCATTAGCTTTAAATGCAACTCCTAGCGTATATGCTACAGCCCAAGGTGGTGGTGCAGGAGATGCCCGTATAAACGTTCGTGGGTTTAATCAACGGAATGTTGCTGTTATGATTAATGGTGTACCTCAAAATGATATGGAAAATGGATGGGTATATTGGTCTAACTGGGACGGGGTTGGTGATGTAACCTCATCTATTCAGATGCAAAGAGGCCTCAGCGCTGTAAACCTTGCTGCACCATCTATTGGTGGTACAATGAATGTGATTACTGATCCTACAGCGATGGAGGCTGGCGGAATGTTCAAACAAGAACTGGGTGCAGGTAATTTCTTAAAAACAACAGCAAACTTAAGCTCAGGTTTATTAAATAATACGTACGCATTTAGCGCTACGGTTGTTAGAAAAACTGGCGAAGGTGTAATTGATAAACAATGGACAGATGCCTGGGCGTATTATCTTGGTGCAAGCTATGCTGTAAATGAAAACAATCGCTTGGAATTATACGCGATTGGTGCTCCACAGCGTCATGGTCAAAATCTATGGAAGCAAAATGCTGCGGCTTATAGCCATGATTTTGCAAAAGATGAATTGGGCTATTCTCAAGCTGCTCTAGATGCATTTGCTGAAGCTAGTTCCCATGATCTTCAACCTGGCGCCGAAAGTGGCAGATTCTATAGCCAAAATTGGGCAAAGGTTAGCGATTCTTATACAGGACAACAGTATTATGATATGTATGGTGCGAAAACAAAAGATCGTCATGACCCTAACTTTATTAATGAACGTGAAAATTATTTTCATAAACCACTAGTAAACTTGAATCATTTCATGACTATTAATGACCAAATGAGACTATCCTCTGTTTTTTACTGGTCTGGTGGTTCTGGTGGTGGCTCAGGTACTCATAGAAATAACGATGGCTTCATATGGGATTATTCTGGCCCTTCTCGTGTTTTCGATCTAGATGCAACAATTGCTATGAACCAGAGTGCTGAGACTAGAAAAGGCGAAGAAAAAGGTCTTGGTGAGTCAGATGCAATACTCAGAAATAGTATTAATAGACAAGATACATATGGCCTTATCTCTAAACTTAATTATGATTTGAATGATGAGACTACTCTTGAAGTTGGCGTTGACTGGAGAACTGCTGAAATCGAGCATGCCCGTGAAGTACGTGACTTATTAGGTGGTGATTATTTTGTTGAGACTCATGATGAGAACCGTCCGGATGGATATCAAGCAGGACTAGGTGATATTATTGTCTATCATAATACAAATACCGTGGATTGGCTTGGATTTTTTGCTCAAGGTAATTATACAAAAGATGCGTTAAGCGCTTATGGTATGGCTGGATTTTCTTCAATTACTTACACGCACCAGAATTTCTTTCTTGCTGGTAAACCAAAGTTTGAAGCATCTCCAATTTCTGCGATGCAGTTCAAGGCTGGTGTTATGTATGACCTAGGAGGTGCAATGTCAATGTTGAATGCAATTCCTGTCATAGGTAAAGTTAGTGATCAAGCTAAGCTTTATGTGAATGTTGGGAATGTAGAAAAAGTGCCTATTCTTGATAATGTTATTGATGATAACAATGGAACAATATCCACGGATCCTCTTAATGAAACGTTTACTAGCTTAGAAGCAGGTTTAAAGTTCAGATCTAATGATGGTTCCATGTGGGGAAATGTAAATTTTTACAATACTCAATGGAAGGATCGTAATCAGGTTAAATATGTTGCATCAGGTTCAAGTGATGGTGCTGACGCAATGGTTTTCTTAACAGGTGTTGACCAAAGCCACCAAGGCGTGGAATTAGAAGCTAATGCGCAATTTAACGATATGTTTAGCCTTATGGGTGCAATATCATTTGGAAAATGGGAACATGATGGTGATGCAAGTGGTACCTATAAGAATTATGACACTGGTGAACAAGCTAAATATGACTATGCGCTTGACGGACTAAGGATTGGCGACCAACCTCAATGGAGTGTGGTTTTAGGTCCAACGTTAACTCCTATGGAGGGAGCTAAAATACAAGCATTGTGGGGCAAATATGCTCGTCATTTTGCTGAATGGGGTCCTTCTGACCGTGAGTATGATGGTACAGATGCTGATGCAGATAGAGCTCAATCGTGGGAAACTCCTTCATACACTAAACTTGATCTACATGCATATTATGATCTTCCTTTCAGCTTTGATGCTGGCGGAAAAACTGTTGGCCTGCAAGCTTTCCTACATGTATTCAATGCACTAGATGCGGTTTATGTTCAGGATGCTGTTGATAACAGCGGTTACAATGGTTATCATGATGATGGCGATCATGATGCATCTAGCGCAGAAGTTTTCTTAGCTCATCCCAGATATTTCAACGCTGGTATAATATTTCGTTTCTAAAATCAAATAACACTTTAGCAAGTGCTAATAAAAAAGCCCCGCTTCGGTGGGGCTTTCTTGTTATTGTGGAAGCCTGTCAGATCGATAAGACTTTAGGCAGTGATTACAGAGTGAAATGCATTCTCGCTATCGTAAGATCTGAGCGGTATCATTGTCCGCAAGCTACGA
>JASLRT010000102.1 GCA_030743815.1 Candidatus Neomarinimicrobiota bacterium
TTCGCGTTTAGCCATATTAGTTTCCTTCAGTTTGCTCTTCTATTTCTTTTTCATCATCAAGTCCCTCAAACTCCACCGGATTCCACGATGACAAGTGACTGTCAACGAGCGCATCCAGTAGACCGTAAATATAGATGAAGCCGATCCACCATGCATACTTGTTTCTCAGCTGGCGATAACGATATTTCGGAAGCTCATACTTCCCCTCTTCCCAGTCGTGATAGTAAGACCGGTTCAGGATGAATTGAGACACTACATAGACCTCAGCACCAAAGATGATCGCTGCCTTAAGATATTTACCATTGTAGATCTGCCCGCCGCCGGGTAGAGTGGAATAGAGAATTGCTTTCCGAGGGGATTTTGCCACATCAAGACTGTCGGCAGGTTCAGACCCAGCGATTACAAGGGGAATTAGAATAATGCAGTAGATTCGTCTCACGCAACGCCTGCTCCCTGACTTTGAGCTGCCCAGTTCCCTACCACAGACAGCCCTTCGGGAATCATTTCTATCTCGATTTCTGTTATCTCCCTCTCGGGTATCTCGCCGTCGATATGAATCGGCAGCGGAACTTCGCTGGAAATTTTTACTTTCCGCGAGGTGCGCAGTGATACCTCATCAAGATCATCTATTCTACCGTTAAACAATTTGGTAAAATTAGCCACCACCTTCATGGAAGAGATATCGCTGATTTGGCAGACGTGAAAAGTGCTGTCGTCAATGACAGCATCGGGTGTAAGCTGCAGCCCGCCGCCCACCGACCACCCGTTACCCACCGATATGAGGTAGGTCGGTTCTTCAATCTTTTGATCGTCCAGTTCGATAGTCATGGGGATGGAATCGTAGTGCCGCAGCGTCTTGAACACGGCATAGACGTAAACCGCCGTCCCTTTGAGCTTCTGTATCTTCTTGCTCTCGTTACCGGCATAAGCGTCAAAACCGACTCCAACCACATTGGCAAAATACTTGTCGCCGTTGAACACGCCCAGATCGATCTTCTTCGGCTGGCCTGTCAGGAGATTCTCAACAGCGTCGTCAAATTTCAGCGGCATGCGACAGCTCCTGGCAAAATCGTTGCCGGTTCCGAGCGGTATCATCCCCAGCGCCGTGTCCGATCCCACGATCCCGTTGACCACTTCATTCATGGTTCCATCACCGCCGAAAGCTACCACAACATCATAGTCTTCCCGTTTCTCGCGGGTGATTTCCGTAGCGTGTTCTGGCGCTTCAGTATGACAGATCTCATAATCAACGCCACGCTCCATAAGAACAGGCTCGAGCCTGTCCATCAGTTTCAGCGCCCGGCCGCGGCCGCCGAGGGGATTTAAAACAAAAAGATAACGCATATTACTCCCGTGTTGCGATGCATTCAATTTCTACGTCTGTCCCCAGCGGGAGGGCGCTCACTTCCACAGCCGAACGCGCCGGGGGATCTTTACTAAAGACTTCGCTGAACGCTTCATTCAGTTCTGTGAAACGGGACATATCCGTCAGAAAGACGGTCAGTTTCACTGCGCTATCGAGTGAACTTCCAGCACTGCTGAGAACTCCGTTCAGATTCTTCAGAACCTGATGTACTCTCTCCTTGAATTCGCCTTCTATAATCTTACCTGTGGCCGGATCGAGCGGAATCTGCCCCGCCGTGAAAATCAGATCATCGGTGGCTACGCCCTGACTGTAAGTCCCTACGGCTTTGGGTGCTGATTCTGTTCTGATGATAGATCTGCTCATATTCGCTTCCTTAGTGTAAGGTGTTTGACGATGGAGATGACTTCCGTAATCATGGGACCGTTAGTCAGGATAGACAAGGCGTTCCCCGGCCAGCTTACAGTTTTCGAGATCCATAAGGAAAAGCCCCGTTACATCGTCGTGTTTACGCTGAATCTCGTGAGAAAATGGATAAATGACAAATTCTCCCGCTCCGGAAACAGTGGCTTCAAAGAGATGGCCGCCGTAGACCTTGAAATCCCTATCGCTGAGTGTGATATGGGTGTGAACAAACTTCTCCCCATCCTTGACTGCGATATTGCCGACGCATGAGATCAGTTCATATCTATCGGAGAATTCTTGAGTGAGGAATTCTTTCCTATCGAGATCATAGTAGGCAAGCGTCACATCGGTAAGAGCACCGATCCCCGTGACGTCACCGGAGACAATATTGAGTTCCCGGGCTACAGCCGTCAGCGATTCCATCATTCTGTCGTTGCGCTCAAGGGAGACAATGATGCGCGATGTCTCGTCCACAAATTTCATTCACTTCTCCACCTCAGATCCGGTTTACGGTTGGCAGCGGCCTCGTCCAGTCTTCTGACAGGCGTACTGTAGGGCGAATTGATAACGAGATCGGGATCACTCTTCGATTCACGATCGATCTGCAACAGAGCTTCGGCGAAGCGGTCTAGACTCTCTTTCGTCTCTGATTCAGTAGGTTCAATCATCATCGCCTCCGGTACGCTGATGGGGAAATAGACCGTAGGTGCATGAAACCCGAAATCGAGCAGACGCTTGCTGATATCGAGTGCTCTCACACCTCTCTCCTTCTGCCGGGTAGCGCTGGCTACAAATTCGTGCATGCAGTGCTGCGACTGATAAAGATCGTACGCCGCTTCAATCTTCTTCTTGAGATAGTTGGCATTCAGGATTGCCTGTCGTGATAGAACAGGGAGCCCCTCTTTCCCCAGCATGGAAATGTAGGTATAGGCGCGGACGAGGATGCCGAAGTTGCCGTAGAAGGCGTGAACACGGCCGATAGAATTTGGTACGTCGTAGTCCCACCCGTAACCGCTGTCATTTTTCTGCACAAGAGGGACAGGGAGAAACTGTTCCAGTCTTTCCACCACGCCGATGGGGCCGGCCCCGGGTCCGCCGCCGCCGTGGGGTGTGGAGAAGGTTTTGTGAAGGTTGATATGAACGATGTCGAATCCCATTTCTGCCGACCGCACGATGCCCAGCAAGGCATTCAGGTTGGCACCGTCCATGTAGATGAGCCCGTCCACGCTGTGAATCAGAGTGCTGATCTCCTGTATGTCACTCTCGAAAAGCCCTACCGTGTTAGGCTGGGTCAGCATCATGCCCGCTACTTCGTCAGATAGTTTGGCTTTCAAGTCATCGAGATCGATGCGTCCCTCAGCATTTGACTTAATCTGAACGACATCATATCCCGCCATGGCGACGCTGGCCGGGTTCGTACCGTGGGCGGTGTCCGGAATCAAAATTGTCTTTTTCGAATTTCCCTTTAGGGAATGATACTTGTGCATGATGAGTACGCCCACCAGTTCACCCTGGGAGCCGGCGGCAGGCTGAAGTGTAAAACGGCTCATCCCAGTGACAGCCTTAAGCTGTTCTTCCAGTCCCCACATGAGCGCCAATGCGCCCTGAACTGTCTCTTCTCGCTGCAACGGATGGGTGTGCTGGAATCCCGCCAGTTGAGCCATGGCGTCGTTCACCTTGGGATTGTACTTCATGGTGCACGAACCGAGTGGATAGACGTCCTTATCTACATGATGGTTCTTCGCCGAGAGATTGGTGTAGTGGCGCACAACATCAGGTTCTGTCACTTCAGGGAGTTTTGCTTCTGACTGCCTGAGAACGGTCTCGCCGAAGATATCGCGTGGCGAGACCCACGGTACGTCACATTCGGGGAGGGAACAGCCTATCTTGCCGCTGCGACTCTTGTGGAAGATGAGGTGATCAGCCATCCAGCTCCCTCAACAGCTGAACGAAAGTCGATTCAGCCTTCTTGAGAACGGCACTCATTTTCTTACTGTCTTTGCCTCCCGCCGTAGCAAGATGGGGTTTACCCCCACCGCCGCCGCCGAGCTTCGCCCCTATCTCCTTTACGAGATTGTTCGCCTTAAGGCCTTTCTTTACCAGATCTTGTGTCACGACGCAGACGACAGTCGGCTTCTTTTCGATGACCGCTCCCAGGATGCCAATACCGCTCCCCAAGAGCTGAATCACCGTATCACCAATCGATTTCAGATGGTCCAGATCAGCCGCCTCTACTTTTGAGCTGACCACGCGATAATCACCCACGGTGCAGCCACCCTGTACCACCTTCTTCAGTTCGGAACCGCTGTCCGAAGAGCGTCGTTTCTTGAGATCCTTCTCCAGCTGTTTGCGCTGTTCCACGAGGACAGCCACCCGCTCCGCCACCTCATCAAGACCACAGTTAAGCAGTTCCCTCACGTGGGTCAGCGAATCGAATCCCTTGCCTACATACTCCACTGCTGCGGGACCGGTCACCGCCACCATGCGCCGCACACCGGCCGCCAGGGAAGACTCCTCGGTAATCTTAAAAAAGCCGATATCGCCGGTTCTCTCCACGTGAGTGCCGCCGCACAATTCCTTGGAAAAATCGCCGATAGAGACAACTCTCACCTCATCGCCGTACTTCTCCTCAAAAATGGCAGTGGCGCCTTCCTTGCGCGCAGAATCATAATCCTTGACACTAATGTCGAGTGCCGTATTCCTGATGATCTCCTCGTTCACGATCTGTTCGATCCGGCGGAGTTCATCGGCGGAAATCCTCTGGTAGTGAGTCAAATCGAAACGCAGGTAGTCCGGCGCCACCAGTGATCCCGCCTGGTGGACATGATCGCCGAGTACCATCTTAAGCGCTCTGTGCATAAGATGCGTAGCCGTGTGGTTCTTGCGGATATTCTGGCGCCGTACGCTATCCACATCGGCTGTCACCTTCTCGGACGTGATTTCCTTGCCGTCCACAAATTCTCCCACGTGGATATGACTGGTACCGTCCTTGACAGTCTCGGTCACCCGGATCTTGAAACTTTTGCCTGAAATAAAACCTGTGTCGGCTATCTGCCCACCCTGCTCGGCATAAAACGGCGTTCTGTCCAGAACCAGCAGGACGCTGCCGCCAGACTGCTGATAGCGCCGGATCACCGATTCAGACGTGAGGTCAAGGTCACTATAACCGAGGAACTGTGAGTCGGCGCCCTTCGTCAGGTATGTCCACTCTTCGTCTGAACTATCGAGCTTGAACTTTGCCAGGGATCGCGCACGCTCACGCTGTCCCTCCATTGCCTGCTCAAACCCTTCGAAGTCCACTGTGAGGCCGCGCTCTTTCGCCATCTGATCCGTGAGATCAACGGGAAAACCGTAAGTGTCGTACAGCCGGAAAGCCGCCACACCCGGTACGACCTTTTCGGACAGGTCAGCCACAATCTTCTCGAACTGCTCGATACCTCGATCCAGAGTCTCGTTGAAATGAACCTCCTCCGCTTCGATAACCTTTTCTACGTGGGACTGTTTCTCGAGCACTTCGGGATAGACGTCACCCATCTGCTCCACCACCGTCGCGACAAGCTGATGCAGGAACGGTTCGTGCTTGCCAAGAGTGTGACCGAACCGGGCCGCCCGGCGCAGAATACGCCTCGCCACGTAGCCGCGTCCTTCGTTAGACGGCAGGACACCGTCGGCAATGGAAAAGGTGAGCATGCGGATATGATCGGCAATGGCGCGGTGTGCAACCAGGTTAGCACTGTATTTCTTACGCAGGATCTTCTCCTGCCGGCGGATGAGGGGCTGAAAGAGATCGGTATCGTAGCTGCTGGTCTTGTCTTGAAGAACAGCAACGATGCGTTCCAATCCCGCACCCGTGTCCACATGCTTCTTGGGCAGGTCGTCCAGCGATCCATCAGCATTGCGGTTGTTCTGAATGAAGACGAGATTCCACAACTCCCAGTACTGATCAGAAGCGTTGACGCCTGCCGGACTCTGCTTTGAGGGATCGTCGCCGACATAGTAGTGAATCTCCGAACACGGTCCGCACGGCCCAGTCTCCCCCATCTCCCAGAAGTTGTCTTTCTTACCGAAGCGGAGAACACGATCGGCACCGATATCGGTCACCTTCTTCCACAACTCATCAGCTTCATCGTCATCCTTGTAGACGGTCGCCCACAGGCGGTTCTTATCGAGCCCCCAAACCTCGGTGAACAGCTCCCATGCGTAGAGGATAGCCCCTTCCTTGTAATAGTCGCCGAAAGACCAGTTACCGAGCATTTCAAAAAAGGTGTGATGAAATGTGTCGTGTCCCACCTCTTCCAGATCGTTGTGCTTGCCGCTGACGCGAATGCACTTCTGTGAGTTTACGATGCGATCGTGCTTCGCCTTCTCCTTCTCAAGAAAGATATTCTTGAACTGGTTCATACCGGCGTTGGTGAACAGGAGTGTCGGATCGTCCTGAGGCACGAGTGACGCACTGCGGACGAAGGCGTGATCTTTCTCCCTAAAGAAATCGATAAACTGCTGGCGGACTGTTTCAGCTTTCATGGTTGTCTGAATGCGGCGTCAAAAGATATTTAATTTACAGCGGCATGACGAGGAGAAAAACGATGAAGATTGATAGCCATTCAGACCCTCAATCCAGTTTCTGAGCTTGGTCTAGCTAAACTGGTTTGAGGATACTCTGAAGCCGTTACTAATCTTCGCCATCCGGCGGATTGGTGACGGCCTGACAGCCCTCTGGGAGAAGGCTGGCCCCCCGTAGGTCAGGGCAGGCATGAGTGGCTTCGCGGGAATATCGGTCACTCCAGAATTTCTATTATTCTAAGAAAAACTGTAGCTAATTTGGCATCAGCAAATCAGGATCACACTCCAGTTCACACTAAGGAATCAGACATGAAAAAACTCTATATGTTCAGACTGTTGTTGCTGGCTGGTATGATTACCTGCTCCGCTGCTTCCCCGCCAGCCAACTTCCGTACTCAGTCGATTAACCAAGAATCGTTTGAAAAAGTCATCAGTGGTCTCCCGGTAACAGTCAGGGAAAGACTGCGCGAATTGATGACATCCGACACCTTCTGTGGTGTGATACCCGCCGAAGATGCGCTCTACATTGCCCGCGAACTGGAGGTGACTGTCCATCAGGTAATGGATGTCCTGCGGCCTCTTGCGAGGTTATACGCCAGGCCACCCATCTCCAACTACAGGGTCGGTGCCGTCAGTCGCGGATTGAGCGGAAATCTATACTTCGGCGCTAATGTTGAATTCGTCGGTGAAGCGTTAAGCTTCACCGTTCACGCAGAGCAAGCGGCGACCATCAATGCATGGGTACACGGTGAAACAGAACTTGAAGCCATTGATGTTGGCGGCGCCCCGTGTGGCTACTGTCTGCAGTTCCTTAATGAGCTGGCGTCAGCTCCTACATTGCGGATTATGGATCCCCCGGGGCCGGCTGTAGGATTGAGCGATCTATTGCCTGTGGCGTTTGGACCGCGAAATCTTGGTATCGAGGGAGGACTGATGACAGCAGATAACCATAAGCTGGTGCTGAAAGAAAAATCTCAGGATAAGGTCGTCCTGGCGGCATTAAGAGCGGCGAACATGAGTTATGCCCCGTACTCCAAAGGTTACGCCGGCGCGGCCCTTTCCACCAAAAACGGAAGAATATACATCGGACCGTACGCCGAAAACGCCGCGTTCAATCCGAGTATGTCACCCATGGAAGCGGCTATCGCTCATCTCAATCTTTGTGCGGAATCCTTCTCCGATATCCGCAAGGCGGTGCTGGTTGAACTGACGTCCTCAATCAGCAGCCAGGCAGATGCGTCGCGAAGTGTGTTGAGTGCCGTTGCGCCGGAGGTGGAGCTGACTGTTATTTATGCCCGTAGTGCGGGAGACTGATTGGATGGGTTTGCAGGAGATAGTCTTGCTCAGCAGCGTCTGTTGCTAATTGATTATTACTTTCTTGTAACGTAACTTGATTATATATGGATATGCGCTGGTCTGTATATCTACAGGATCAAGGCGGACAGTTATTCTAAGACAATGAAGATGGTTCTACTGAAGTAGCAGTTAACTAGAAATCTCCCCCTACTTGCCGAAGGTCGATCTCTTCAATCACTGACCGTCCTTCCTGAACAATAGCCGCCCAGACGGCCTCTACCACATTATCCACCGTCACCATCTGGTCTCTTGGGAAGTCGAAGTCAAACTTGTCCCACCAGGAGGAGTCTACCGCACCGGGAAAAACTGAGGTGACCTTGACATTGGACTTCCTCAGTTCAATC
>JASLRT010000103.1 GCA_030743815.1 Candidatus Neomarinimicrobiota bacterium
ACGTCTCGCGGTGAGGGTGGCTTCGGCAGCACCGGTTCATGAGCAAAATTAAAGATAAGAAACTGACGCGGGAAGGCCGCCGGGCGCTAGAGTGGGCCAGTGATAATATGCCTATTCTGGCGACGATTCGGGACCGGTTCGAAAAAGAGAAACCGCTGGCGGGAATAGCCGTCGGAGTGGCTATGCACCTGGAGCAGAAAACAGGTATTTTCCTGAAGACGCTTCAGGCCGGTGGGGCAAAGGTGTGTGCCGCTTCATGTAATCCCCTCACCACAGATGATGCTGTGGCGGCGGCCCTGGCTGAGGAGATGGACGTCTTCGCGTGGTCGGGCCAGACAGATAAGGAATACTACGAATGCCTCGGCTTGGTTCTTGAGTCGGCGCCGATAATCACCATAGACGACGGTGGCGATCTTAACTTACTGCTCCATTCAGAATATCCTGATAATATGAAAGATATTATTGGCGGCTGTGAAGAGACGACCACAGGTGTTCTCCGGCTGAAGGCCATGAGCGACGCGGGAAAACTTAAGATACCTATTCTGGCAGTAAACAACGCCTATTCCAAGTATCTTTTTGATAACCGTTATGGCACAGGCCAGAGCGTTATCGATGCCATAGTATCAGCCACAAATAAGCTCATTGCGGGAAAGACGGTGGTTGTGGTTGGCTACGGTTGGGTGGGACGCGGCGTTGCTTTACGTCTGCGGGGAATGGGTGCGCGTGTCATCGTGGTAGAGACAGGTGCCGCTCTGGGCGAAGGTCCATCAGGCTATCACCGGGGCCTGGAAGCCCTCTACGACGGCAATTGGGTTATGTCAATGAAAGAGGCGGCACCACAGGGAGATATATTCATCACGGCCACTGGAAACAAGCATGTAATCTCTAAACAGCACTTTAGCGCAATGAAAAACAATGCCATCCTTGCTAATGTGGGACATTTCAACCATGAGATCGATGTTGCATCTCTAGAGACAATAAGTAGTGAGAAGTCGGAGGTGATGCCGAATGTGGTGAAGTATCATCTGGAAAACGGCAACTGGCTGATGCTTCTGGCGGATGGACGGCTGGTCAATCTTGTGAGACCGGCAGGACGGGGTCATCCTGTTGAAATCATGGACGGGAGTTTTGCCGTCCAGGCCCTCTGTGCGGAATATCTAGCCGAGAAAAGTGAAGATCTAAAACCTGACGTCTACGATGTCCCTTCATCCATCGATGAAGAGGTCGCCCGCCTTGCTCTGGAGTCCCAGGGAATTTCTCTTCAGAAACCTACGCACCAACAGATTCAATATTCACGTTCGTGGAGAGAGGGTACTTGAGGCAGCGGATGCACGCTTATCCCGCGTATCTATTATTACCTTCTTAGCACTCTCTAAAGCAGTCTGCTAAAAAAGTGTTGACTTCAGCTTTCTCTGTATAGTAAATTCCATGCTGAAATCAGGGGTAAATCAAAACTGATAACAATAGATAGGAGTTAAACGAAAATGGCACTCAAGATTAAGCCTTTAGCTGACCGTGTAGTTGTTGAGCCCGCCGAGGCGGAAGATGTTTCCTCAGGCGGTATTATTCTACCCGATACAGCGCAAGAAAAGCCCCAGCAGGGGAAAGTGATGGCTGTTGGTCCCGGTAAGGTTAGTGATGCCGGAAATCTCATCAAACCTTCAGTGAAGACAGGTGATAAAGTTCTATATGGTAAATACTCTGGAACTGAAGTTACAGTAGATAGCACTGAATATGTCATCATGAAAGAGAGCGATATCCTCGCAATCTTATAGCATAATCATAGTCAATTGAATAAGGAGATTGAGTAATGGCGAAACAGATTGAGTTCAATGCCGAAGCGCGATCCAAGCTCAAGGCCGGTGTAGACAAGCTCGCCGATGCGGTGAAGGTTACTCTCGGACCGAGAGGTCGCAATGTCGTCATTGAAAAGAAGTTCGGTGCTCCTACATCCACCAAAGACGGTGTTACGGTGGCGAAGGAAGTAGAACTTGAAAATAATGTAGAGAATATGGGTGCTCAGATGGTGAAGGAAGTAGCTTCCAAGACATCCGACGTGGCCGGTGACGGCACCACCACCGCTACCTTGTTCGCGCAGGCGATTATCCGTGAAGGGATGAAGAACGTTACGGCCGGTGCGAATCCCATGGAGATCAAGCGCGGTATCGATGCTGCTGTGTCAGTAGTAGTGGAAGAGCTGAAGAGTCAGAGCCGCGACCTTCCGGGAAAAACTGAAATTGCCCAGGTCGCGTCCATCTCCGCCAACAACGATGTGGAGATCGGAGACCTCATCGCCGATGCTATGGAGAAAGTCGGCAAGGACGGCGTCATCACTGTGGAAGAGGCTAAGTCGACTGAAACTTCCCTCGAAGTTGTGGAAGGAATGCAGTTCGACCGCGGCTACTTATCGCCCTACTTCGTGACCGATTCGGAAAACATGGAAGCGATCCTCGACGATCCCAGCATCCTTATCCATGACAAGAAGATTAGTAATATGAAAGATCTTCTGCCGATTCTTGAGAAGAGCTCCCAGGCTGGCAAGAGTATGCTGATTATTGCCGAAGATGTGGAAGGCGAGGCGCTTGCTACGCTGGTAGTGAACAAGCTGCGCGGTACACTGAAGGTCGCTGCCGTCAAGGCACCGGGATTTGGTGACCGTCGCAAGTCGATGCTCCAGGATGTAGCTGTCCTGACAGGTGGGACGGTTATCTCCGAGGAACAGGGCTACAAGCTGGAAAATGCCACGCTCTCGTATCTCGGTAACGCCAAACGGATTGTCATCGACAAGGATAACACTACCATTGTCTCAGGTGCAGGCGAAACAGACATGATTAAGGCCCGCATCAACGAGATTAAGGTTCAGATCGACAAGAGCACTTCCGATTACGACAAGGAGAAGCTGCAGGAACGTCTGGCGAAGCTCTCCGGTGGTGTGGCTGTGCTGAATGTCGGCGCAGCTACCGAAGTGGAAATGAAAGAGAAAAAGGCCCGCGTTGAGGATGCTCTTCACGCTACACGCGCTGCGGTAGAAGAAGGGATCGTTCCCGGCGGTGGTGTCGCTTTGTTGCGGACGCTCGGAAAGGTTGAGAAAATGAAGCTGTCTGACGAACAGATGGTCGGCGCCAGGATTGTCCTTCGAGCTCTAGAAGAGCCGATGCGCCATATCGTTCAGAACGCCGGACATGAGCCTTCAATCGTTGTTCAGAATGTCAAGGAAGGCAAGGGCGACTACGGATTCGATGCGTTCAGCGAAACATACGTACAGATGTTCGATGCTGGCATCATCGATCCCACAAAGGTGACTCGTGTTGCCATTCAGAACGCCAGTTCCATCGCCGGACTAATGTTGACAACTGAGGCGCTGGTTGCTGAGATTCCTGAAAAAGATCCGCCAATGCCGATGCCTCCGGGTGGAGACATGGGTGGCATGGGTGGAATGATGTAATTCACCCGAATTACTTGTAATCATAAAAGCCCTGTTCTTGTGAACGGGGCTTTTTTTTACTCGGATAGCGTCACGGAACTTCTTAACCTTGCCTCTCCTTAATGGGACGCATAAATTAAATAGTAAAAAGTAGGAGATTCTGAATGGGAAAAATTCGTCTTAAAGATATGCTTTTCTACGGCTACCACGGCGTTGACGAATCAGAACAGAAGCGAGGCGGCACTTTTGAAGTGGATCTGGAAATGCGAAAGAACCTGTCTGAGGCTGTTACTTCAGATAGTCTTCATTCTACAGTAGATTATGCTGCCGTTTATCAAACTGTTCACAACTGTCTGACAGGTACTAAGTATTATCTGCTTGAAAGGCTGGCCGGTCACATCGCAAAGACGTTACTGGCAGATTTTGACCTTGACAGCGTTAAGGTTACAGTCAGGAAGAGGCATGCGCCGGTTCGGGGTGTCATGGGTGATGTAGAAGTTGAGATTGAGAGAAAACCCGAAGATTTCAATACGTAAGAAAATTTTCCTGAGTTTTGGGTCGAATATCAACGACCGATACAGAAACTTACAGGAGGCAATTTCCCGGCTAGACGAGTCGGGTCATCTCGAAATCTGTGCTGTCTCGCCAGTGTATGAGACAGAGCCCCTCTACAACACAGATCAGAAGGAATTTCTGAACTGCATGGTAGAGATCACGACTGACGGCTCCCCAGAGAATCTGCTTATGCTGTGCAAGCAGGTTGAGCAAGAAATGGGGAGGGAACCAGACAGTCAGAAGAATGAACCACGAGTCATTGATATTGATATAGTTTTTTTTGATGACAGGGTGATGCAGACAGAAAACCTAACAATACCACACTCGAATTACAGCGAAAGAAAATTTGTTCTAGTGCCGTTATGTGATCTTGCTCCCCAATTTACTTGTCCCCTTTGCGGCGATTCCATCAGCGATATCCTGGCGCGATGTCCCGATACGTCACTGGTGCATCGCTACAAATTGGTGGAGACAGCTTGAGAAACCTCTATTATGTAGCGATTGAAGGTGTTATCGGTGTCGGTAAGACGAGCCTGGCCGAACTCCTTGCCGATCATCTCAATGCAAGACTCATACTGGAAAAGTTCGAAGAGAACCCATTCCTGCCTGATTTCTATACCGACCCTGACCGTCACGCCTTCCAGACACAGCTGTTCTTTCTGCTCAGTCGTTATCGACAGCAACAGGAACTGAGACAGACGGACGTCTTCCACCAACTCTATATCACCGACTATATGTTCGTGAAAGATCGACTTTTTGCTTCTCTCAATCTCGATGAAAAGGAGATGTCGCTTTACGATTCAGTGGCAAGTATGCTGGAGCGGAATGTGCTCAATCCCGACATGGTCATTTATCTCCAGGCAGATACCGACCGCCTGATGCAGAGGATCACTTCACGAGACAGGGATTTCGAGAAAGGAATTTCGCGAGATTATATCGACGCCCTTAACCAGGTCTATAATGAATATTTCTTCCGCTATCAGGAATCTCCTCTCCTTATCATCAATACGAATGATATCGACTTTGTCCATAACCAGAAAGACCTGAAGGAAGTGATCCGCTATATACGTCAGCCTGTAAGTGGCACGAAGTTCTTCAATCCCGCCGCAAATCTCTGATGTTTAAGACAATTCTGATTTTCTTAATGGGTTACCTCTTTTACAGAGTAGTAAAAGGTCAACTTACGGTCAAGAAATCCCAATCCAGGTTCGAGAATGGATCAGAGCGGGAAGAGTCACTGGGAATTTCGGAAGAAGATATTCGGGACGCGAAATTTACTGATATAAACGAAGAGGAGAACTGATGCTGTCATCTATTGAGGTTCTGTATAAGAATCGCCTCGATTTCGGCCTGTTGCTTCTCCGCTCAGTATCAGGATACATGATCCTGGTGAATCACGGCTACAGCAAGATAACCGCCGGTGCCGAGAAATGGGAAAGACTGGGCGGCGCTATGACGAGGCTGGGAATCGATTTTTTTCCAACCTTTTGGGGATTTATGGCGTCCTTCTCGGAATCCTTCTGTGGGGCGTTCCTCATCCTCGGACTTTTCACTATTCCCGCATCATTTCTCCTCTCCATGACGATGTTCGTGGCCGCGTATGGACATCTGGTTACGGGAAGAGGGAGCCCTGAAATGGCGCTCATTTACGGGACAGTCTATCTCACCCTTCTTGTGATCGGGCCGGGCAGATTCAGCCTCGACTGGAAGCTATTTAAGCGAACGTGATGAAAGCGGTACGGATCCACGAACACGGCGGGCCAGATGTTCTAAGATGGGAAGAGATAGCCGATCCTGAATGTCCGCCCGATAGGGTAATCCTCAGAATCAAGGCGAGTTCTATTAATCACCTCGATATCTGGGTTCGCAACGGCTTTCCCGGAATTCCGCTGCCTTTCATCCCGGGAAGTGACGGCAGTGGTGTCGTTCATGAAGTGGGGGCGGAGGTAAAGGATTGGGAGCCGGGAGATGAGGTGATGATTCAGCCGGGAACATACTGCAGTGAATGCAGATTCTGTCGGAGGGGGAAGGAGAATCACTGTATTACATTCGGTATCATGGGCGAATCTGAGGACGGTACCGATTGCGAGTATATGGTTATCGAGCCGAAGTATCTCGGCCGCAAACCGGAATCGCTCTCCTTTGAGGAAGCGGCGGCATTTCCACTCGTGTTTCTCACAGCCTACACCATGTTAGTGCGTCGGGCCCGAATAGAAGAGGGTGAAATCGTTCTGGTGCTGGGCGGAGCTTCGGGCGTCGGCAGTGCGGCGATTCAGATCGCAAAACTTTTCGGATCTACCGTGATTGCCACCGGCGGCAATGAAGACAAACTGGCGCTGTCTACAGAATTAGGCGCAGACCACGTCATCAATCATTCAAAGGAAGTGATCCACGAGAGAGTTGGTGAAATCACCGACAGGTGGGGCGCCGACATTGTGTTCGAACACGTGGGGGAGGCAACATGGAATTCAAGTCTGCGGTCGCTGGCGAAGGGGGGCAGGCTGGTCACATGCGGCGCCACTACCGGTCCCAAGGGCGCCGTCGATATGCGCCACCTTTTTTCCAAGCATCAGTCAGTGATGGGATCAACCATGGGCGATGCTGCTGCATTCACAGAGTTACTCGCCCTCCTCAAGGAAGGACGACTGAAGCCTGTCCTCGACAAGACGTTCCCTATGTCTGAAATTGGCGAAGCTCACCGCTATCTGGAGAGCCGACAGCAACTGGGGAAAGTGGTTCTGGTTCCACGTTAGACGCCGTTGAATAAATGGAGAATCATCGTGTAATGTCGAACCTCTACGTCTAACACATGAAAGGTAAATACGACCGACACATTTTCGTCTGTATCAACGATCGTCCCGAGGACAGTCCGAAAGAGTGTTGTGCTGCCAAAGGGGGAAAGAACATCCGTTTCGAGTTCGTCAAGCTCATCAGCCAGCACGGACTGAAAGGGAAAGTCAGGTCGAACAAATCGGGATGTCTTGATGCATGTGAGCTGGGACCCATAGTGGTAGTCTATCCCGAAGGCTTCTGGTACACTGGGGTGTCGCTGGAGGACGTGCCGGAAATCTTCGAAAAGTCTGTCCTCAAAGGAGAACCGATGGATAGATTGCTGGCGATGGAAAAGACTTGGCAGGAATTAGAGAGAATCAGGGATGGCAGTTAACAGCTTCAATATGTGACGAATTCATTAAAGAGTACTCCTATCACAGACACCATCGATAACCCAGCCAGCCAGAACAGTAGAGAATAGTGCAAGTAAAGACAGGGAACAAATTCCTCGAGGGCTCGCGATTTCACGAGCGGCGACCTTCACTTGACGATCCCCAGTTCTTCTAGAACATTCTTTGTGATCTCAAGTCTCGGCTCCAGTATTTCAGTAAAATTTTGCCCTTCAATGTTGAGGGCAAAGAAATATACATTATCACTCTTCTCAACATAGCCGACATACCAGCCCAGGGCCGCTCTCTGGTCTCCACCCATATTGCCGCCACCTGTTTTGGCGCTTAGTGTATAATCCTCTGTCTGTTCCTGAATCAATATGCTCTTAACTAATTTGATTGTTCTCGGAGAGACCTTCAGTTGACCATTATAGAACTTCTTCAAGAACTCTATCTGTTCCAATGCTGATATTCTAAGGCTGCCGTTTAACCAGAAATTATCGGTGCCGGATGAGATATCTCTGTTTCCATAATCAAAACTTGCCACATAGCTCTTCATCTTCTCACGGTCAATCTGTTTTGCAATATGGCGATAGACCGGCACTACTGAATACTTGATTGCACTCTTAAGATTATGCTCACCTCCCCATGTTTTCGGCCACCAATCTTCTCTTGGATATGCTTGCTCATCCCATCGGACAATTTGATCTGTATCTGAAATGACTCTTGTTTCGAGTGCAATAATTGAATGAGGGATCTTATAGGTTGAGAAGGGTGAATAGCGAGTCTTGGCTCTTTCCTCATTAAAGATTGTATAGATGTTAGATTTCTGATCATGAACAACGATTGTGCCCCGGAAGTTTTTGAAATGCTCATCCAGTTCGTTCTGGGCAGATAAAGCGGAGATCGAAGCCAACAGGACTAAAGATACTACACACATCTTATTCATGAGTCAGTCGATTGATTCTGACTTCTGACCACGTAATGAGTGAATCTACCGGCTTGTATTGTACGCCGTGGGCAACCTGATGCTTGCGCTTCAGTTCCGCCAAAGACGAGGATGGAGAGAGTATGACGCGGTATTCCGATGTCATTTCCGTCGTTTGACCCCCGAGTGGAATTGTCTTCAGGACTTATACAGGCTGTCCGCCATCTCCGCCGAAGTCAGGATCCCCTTGATCATGGCAGAACTGAAGCCTTGATGCTCCATCTCGTTCAGCCCTGCGATGGTGCATCCTCGCGGGGTCGTCACCTTATCGATCTCTGACTCGGGGTGTTCTTCCGCATCTAGGACGAGGGAAGCGGCGCCGAGGGCAGTCTGAGCGGCCAGCAGGAGAGCTTCGTGGGTGTGAAAGCCGATCTCGATCCCCCCCTGAGATGCCGCACGGATAGACCTCAGGAAGAATGCTACACCGCAAGCTGCCAGCGCAGTGGCCGGAATCATGTGATTTTCATTGACGACGAGTGTCTTACCGACGCTATCGAAGATGTGCTGGGCGTGCTCAAGTGTGGGACTGTCACCTTCTGCAGAGGCGAGACAGGTCATGGACTGGCATATAGCAATGGCGGTATTAGGCATAGCTCTCACAACGGGGACGCCGTTGCCCAACTGCTGACTGATCTCCGCGATGGTGACGCCGGTCACCACAGAAATTATCGTATGCTTGTCCGCTTCTAGACTGTCTCTGATTTCTTCTAACAGAGCCACTAGCTGTTGCGGTTGAACAGCAATAACCACTACCTCAGATTCAGCAACAGCTTTGCTGTTATCGGCGTGAACCAGAAAACCGTTCTCCGCATAGTCATCGAGGAGTTTCGGATTTCTGCGAGTGATGGTTATCTGTGACGAAGGAAAATTCCCCGTTGCCACGAAACCTCTCGCCATGGCTGTCCCGATATTGCCACCCCCAAGAATGGCAATGCTTTCTGATTCTGCTTTCTTCTTTTTATTCATAATTGATAGATCCCATGTTTGGTTAGCCCGAAAGTGTTTTTCAATCTGATATGGTAACAGGGAAGTTATTAGATATTTATCTTTTTTCAGTCATTCATTCAACTCGCAAATACGACTCGTTATACGTTTGTGAGATGGAAATAGTTGTCATCCCAGCCAGGCGGATGAAAAGTGCCGGTATGGTATCGGAGTGCAGTGGAACCTGCTTCATAAGTCAGGTGAAAACAAAGTTGACCAGACAGATCACATTACAACGTCAGCAGTCGACCGCCGTCAATAGGAAGGTTGATTCCGTTGATGTAAGATGCCGCCGGTGATGCGAGGAAGGCGATGGCGCAAGCGATCTCCTCAGGCTCCGCAATCCTACCTGACGGAATCTCCCTTTTCCACTCATCAGCGATGACGTCTGCGGATACACCCCGTCTGTCCGCCATTTCCTGAAAGAGTGAGAATAGGCGGGCGGTATTCGTTGTACCTGGGAGGATGTTGTTTACGGTGATCCCGAATGGCGCCACTTCTCTCGACAGCGTTTTGGCCCAACTAGCGACAGCGCCTCGTGTGGTATTGGAGACGCCTAAGTTCGGAATGGGTTGTTTGACGGAGGTTGAAATAATGTTGATAATGCGGCCGTACTTTTCGCTTTTCATTCCCGGCAGAACCGCCTGGGCCATGATCTGGTTACAGAGGAGATGTCTTGAAAATGCCTTGAGGAACGCATCGCTGTCGGCGGCTGTGATCTCACCGGAAGGCGGTCCGCCCGAATTGTTCACAAGGATGTGGAACGGCCCGTTTTCTTCAATGTGAACTGTGATTTTATGGCGCAAATTCTCACTTTCGTCGAAATCGGCACAGACAGTGTCGTGGCCGGCATCTCCCGGCAGCGAATCACGAACCTCCTTCAGCGAAGATTCATTGCGGGCCACAAGAGTGACGGCAGATCCTAAACTTGCCAGTTCCACGGCCGCTGCCCGGCCCATGCCCTGTGTGCTCCCGCAGACGATTGCCTTCTTGTCTGTCAAATTGAGATTCATTATGCAGCTTATCCTTTCTTAATTTCTAGCTGGGTGTAGGTCTACTTACACTTAATTTTAATTTAGCTTCGCCTCACGAATGGGAAAAGTAATTAGCGCAATTCGGTTTCCCCATTTCTTCCTTAACAATTTATCTGTAAATTTGCCATCGCTTTTAATAAATAGACATTAATGAGTGAGGTATAATTTCGTGCGAAAAGTCGTTTTAGCTCTCATTTTAGCTTTCTCTGTCAGTCACACTTCAACGCCCAGGGCGAAACTGGTTGTGTTCATTGTGGTGGATATGATGCGTGAAGACACGTTCGACCGCCTCGGCGATCTTTTCTCAGGCGGATTCAAATATCTTCAGGAAAGTGGCACTTATTTCAGTGAAGCGCGACATGGGATAGCCTATACTGTTACCGGTCCCGGTCATTTCATTCTCGGCTCAGGAAGAAATCCCAGCGCCAGCGGCATTGTGGGCAATTTCTGGTATGATCGTTCCGCAAAGGAGCAAGTATACTGTGTGACCGATCCTGAGACAAAGCTCGTGGGTAACGGGAAATCTCCTGAGGGGAGGAAGGTTTCCTATCGCTATGTGAACTCTGATGCACTGGGCGACTGGGTTAAATCAGCCAATGGTCAATCAAAAGTCTTCGCCGTTGCCGGAAAGGATCGATCGGCGATTCTGTTGGGAGGCAAGAATCCTGATGGTGTTTACTGGTTTAACTTTGACCAAGGTGAATTTATTTCTTCTGATTACTACGGCGCCGCATTGCCTGCGTGGCTCAATGAGTTCAACAGACAGCGTCATCCCGCCGCTTACTTCGGTACTGAGTGGAATCGCCTTCTAGCCGACGAGGCAGTCTATCTGAAGCATTCCAGGGAGGATGATTTCGCACCGGAACGAGACAAGAACGGAGGAGGGGACACAACTTTTCCACATCGTCTGCCGAAAGCGAAGGAGTTCATCAAGCCGGACTACAACCAGTTGTGGAGTTTCCCTTGGTTGGACGAAGTTACACTGAATCTCGCGAGGACCATCGTCGAAGAGGAAGAGCTCGGAATGGACGAAGCTCCGGATATTCTCTGCGTGGGGCTCTCAATCAACGACGGAGTAGGTCACCGTTATGGGCCCTTTAGTCAGGAGCAGATGGATGGATTCCTGAGGATGGACGGCTGGCTGGGCGAGTTCTTTGACGCAATTGATCATCGTGTCGGTCTGGACAATACTCTCATTGTACTCACCGCGGACCACGGCGCTACCATGATGCCGGAAATGGCACAGGACAGGGGCCTCGATGCCGGTCGATTTCGCAAACAATACAAGAACTTCGTTGCTGACTTCAATGCCGCACTGAGCCGGAAGTGGGGTGATGGTGACTATATCGAAGCTGTGGCCGGGTCAGCCATCTATTACAATTATGATCTCTTGAAACAAAAGGGAATTTCGTTGCAGGAGATGGATAGTTCCCTCTTGCCTCTACTTCGAGATCAGGTCTGGCTGGGAAAAGTCTATTCCCGTGCCCAACTTGCTGGCGATGAAGCTCTGGATCAAGCTGGCCTCTTCTGGCGCAACAATTTCCATTCCGAGAACAGCGGCGATCTGTTTCTTGTACCAACGGAAAACTATATTCACATGGACTCGACCGGAACTACTCACGGCACAGCTCACGATTGTGACACGCACATTCCCCTTATCATCGCCGGCTCAGGGATAAAGAAAACTATGCGGCAAGACCCCGTCTGGACAGTTGATGTCGCTCCAACAGTGGCGGCATATCTCGGCATCTCCACCCCCGATGATCTGGACGGGTCCGATCTTGGATTGAGAAGTTCCGTCGACAGCGTAACGACGCATTAGACTCGAAGGGAGTGACATCTTAGTCATGTGTAGAAAACAATCACTGATTTTGCTTGCCGGGATTCTGATCTCAAGCTGTGTTCCTCCTGTTGATGGACCGGTAGAGAGGAGACAGGGGAAGAAGGAGGAGACCAATCCATTCTATTCCGGACCTAATCGTATAATCCCGTTTGCGGAATTAAGTGTAGGTGACATTACTGCGGCGACAGACAGGGCACTCGATGATGCGGAACAGCTTCTGACGAGTATTGTTCGGGCAGAGCCAGAGGGGCGCACTTTTGCTAATACGATGCTGAAGCTGGATGATCTGACTGCAGTTATCTCAAGGGTTTGGAATCCGGCCTATTTGATGGGTGCGGTTCACGTTAATGAGAACATTCGCTCTGAAGCTGACAGCAGTCACGTCCGTTTCTCGAAGTTCGTGAACGAGATGTCGGCGAACGAAGACCTGTACAATGCCGTGTTGACCTATTCCGAGACTGAAGAGGCTGAGAATCTTGAAGGAGAGAAGAGGAAATATTTGGAAGAGACTTTGCTTGGATTCCGTCGCAGCGGATTCGATCTGGGGCAGAAAAAGCGCGAAGAGGTAAAACGGATAAACAATAAACTGTCTGAGATTGGTCTCAAATTCAACAGGAATATCGCTCAGTATCAGGACACACTCTTTGCAACCACGGCGGAAGTGGCAGGATTGCCGCAATCGTACGTGGAGTCTCGAATGCTTCCCGACGGCAAGTGCGCTATTGATATGTCTTACCCTTCATATTTTTCATTCATGGATTTCTCAGAATCCGACGATGCACGCCGCCGCCTGAGCTATAAATTCCTCAATCGGGCGAGAGAGGAAAATCTGGCAGTGTTGGACGATATGATCCGTAATCGGCGTGAGTTGGTCGATGTTCTGGGATACGAAACTTTTGCCGATTATCAGACCGAAGTCAGAATGGCCAAGGATGCGGAGTCTGTCTGGCAATTCGAGAACAATCTGAATTCGTCCCTGCGCCAGAAAGCGAATCGGGACTACGTTGAGATGGTGGTGCTCAAGTCAGAGACGATTGGTCGGCAGGCGACACAAATCCAGCCGTGGGAGAAATACTATTACGACAAGAAGTTGCTGCGGGTGAAGTATCAGGTGGACGCTGAGAAGGTAAAAGAGTATTTTCCAATGGAAAGCGTGGTGTCAGGCCTTTTTGATCTGTATCAGGAACTCTTCGGGCTGGAGTTTAGAGAGGTGGAGAATCCATCGGTCTGGCACGAGGACGTCACCATGTATGAGCTGTACGATAACGCCAGTGGCAACCTGATCGGTCACTTCTATCTTGATCTATTCCCGCGGGCGAACAAATATCAGCACGCGGCACAGTTTGATGTCAGATCTGCAAAAATGTACCCCGCAGGACGGCAGACGCCGGTGGCGGTGCTGGTATGCAATTTCCCGAAGCCCACCGCCGACGAACCGTCTCTTTTGCCTCACGACGATGTAGAAACATTCTTTCACGAGTTCGGTCATCTTCTCCATGCGCTGTTGAACAGAGGTGAACTGGAAGGTCTCTCAGTTCCGCGAGACTTTGTGGAAGCGCCGTCTCAAATGCTCGAAAACTGGGTGTGGCAGAAAGCGTCGCTGAAACGTTTTGCGAGACACTACCGAACAGGTGAAACGATCCCCGACGATCTGGTGGAGAGAATGATCGCCGCTAAAAACCTCAATTCAGGTGTGAATGCACTTCAGCAGGTGTATTATGCCATACTTGATCTTACGCTGCATGACGGCTACTCCCCCGATGACGACCGGTCTACGACTGATATCGTTCGCGATCTGCAGAATGAGATCACGCTTTATCCCTACCAGGATGACACTCACTTCCAGGCGGCCTTTGGTCATCTTTACGGTTACGCAGCGGCGTACTACGGATATATGTGGTCAAAGGTATATGCTCAAGACATGTTTTCAGTCTTTGAGGAAAATGGCATTCTCGATGAGGAGACAGGGATGCGGTATCGCAAAATAATCTTGGAGAAGGGGGGAACGGAGGATCCCCTTGAACTGGTGAAGGCGTTCTTGGGCAGGGAGCTGAACAACGAAGCATTTATGAGGAGTCTGGGACTCTAGGAGGTACATGGAGATGGCAAAAGCGAATAAACTGGCAATCCACGGCGGCACCCCAGTCAGGACCGAACCTTTTCCATCCTGGCCGCGCTCCACAACGGAGATGCGTGATAGTCTTGTCCATACGCTTGAACATGAGAAGTGGGGCGTCGGCAGTGAGGCTGTAAAAAGATTCGAAGAGGAATTTGCAAAGTTTCACGACGCCCGGTTTGCCCTTTCAACCAATTCGGGAACGGCCGCCCTCTGGATTGCTCTCAAGGCGGCAGGCGTGAAGGCCGGGGATGAAGTGATCATTCCCGCGTACACATTCATTGCCACCGCCTCAGCCGTCCTAATGGCGAATGCGATACCGGTATTTGTTGACATTGATGCCGAGACACTCAATATGGATCCCGATCTGATTGAAGGCGCCATCAGCGAAAAGACGCGCGTTATCATGCCGGTTCACATCGCTGGCAATCCCTGTCATCTGACACGTATAGGAGAAGTCGCTGCACGTCACAGAATTGCAATGATCGAAGACGCGGCCCAGGCCCATGGAGCCGAATGGAGCGGAAGGAAAATCGGCGCTCTTGGATCCGGTGGAATCTTCAGTTTTCAGTCGACAAAGAATATGTCGGCGGGAGAGGGCGGCATCATTGTCTCAGATGATGAGGCATTCATCGATACCTGTTTCTCCTATCAGAACGCCGGCCGTGTGCGGAGTGGAGCGTGGTACGAACATCGCTATCTCGGGGGAAACTTCAGATTGTCAGCTTTTCCCGCCGCGCTCCTGCTGGCCCAGTTTGAAATGCTGGAATCAGATATGAATGTGAGGGATGCCAACGCGGCAATGCTCGACGATGCTCTGGAGAAGATTCCCGGTTTGTCATGTCAGAGACGTTACTCTGAGACGACACGAGTATCCCATCACCTCTATATCGTGCTGTACGATAAGTCCGCATATGGGGACACATCGAGGGATGAGTTTATGAAAGCTGTTTCAGCGGAAGGGATTCCGGTCCATACCGGTTATAAGCCGATCTACCGCGAGAAACTCTTCGATCTCGATGAAGAGGAATTTCCCTGGCTGAAAGAGACTGATTTTTCAGCTACAACACTCCCGGTAACTGAACGGGTGAGCGATGAGGAGGCTATCTGGCTGAAGCAGAGTTGCCTGCTGGGGGGAAGCGAAGATACTCTTGATATCGTCCGTGCATTTGAGAAAGTAGCAGAAGTTTATTCCTCAGTATAGATAGTCTCAGCGAAAAGAGAGTGCTTTTTCCCACAGTGAGGAGCAGATGTCTCCGCCTATCTTGCGGGCGATGTGAACATGGATGAGTGCCCGGAACAGGAATCGAACCTGCACCTCCTTACAGAGACATGGTCCTGAACCATGCGCGTCTACCTATTCCGCCATCCGGGCAAAAAGCGGCACGAAATTATGTTCCGCACACACATTATTCAAGGATTAAGCTTGTAATCAGAAGGGCTCAAATCTAAATTCGCTGACCGTCTTGAATGTCTGATGAAATCACAATCGTTACCACTAACCGCAAGGCTTTCCACGATTTTAAAATCTTGGAAAAGTTTGAAGCAGGTATAGAACTCGTCGGAAGCGAAGTTAAAAGTCTGCGCGAAGGGAGGGCCAATCTTAAGGATGCCTACGCATCCTTACGTGAAGGTGAAGTGATGCTGGTTGGAATGCACATCGGTCCATATTCCCATACCAGCCATAGCGGACATGAACCGTATCGAGATAGAAGACTTCTTCTTCATCGGCAAGAAATCCGAAAACTGAAGCGCAAGGTTTCAGCCAAAGGTCATACAATAGTTCCTTTAAAGGTATACTTTAATCGGAGCTGGGCAAAAGTAGAAATTGCGTTAGCTACAGGCAAGAGAAGTTATGACAAAAAAGCGGTAATTGCCCGGCGGGATCAAGAGCGGGCTTTGGAACGGGAACTGAGAAATAAACGTCGAGTGTGATGTCGAATTTTCCACCTATAAAAGAACAGATGAAACTCATCCGGCGCGGGGTGGATGAAATCATTCCCGAAGAACAGTTGGAGAAGAAACTACAGCAAGTCGAGGATTCGGGTGAACCGCTCGTGGTGAAACTCGGATGCGACCCGAGCAGGCCCGATCTGCATATTGGTCACGCCGTCGTCTTGCGCAAACTGCGTCACTTCCAGGATCTTGGTCATCAGTCCGTGCTGGTCATCGGCGATTTCACCGCGCTCATCGGAGATCCTTCGGGGAGGAACAAGACTCGTCCTCAACTAACTGAACAGGAGGTAGCAGAATTCGGCAAAACCTATGTAGATCAGGCGTCCCATATTCTCGATCTTGATACACTGAAAATTGTACATAATTCAAAGTGGCTTAGTGCCATGAACTTCAATGATGTGATCCGCCTATCCAGTCGATACACTGTCGCCAGGATGCTGGAGCGCGATGATTTCGAGAAACGATATCGGAGTGAGGTGCCCATCTCCATTCATGAATTTATGTATCCGTTGGCTCAGGCGATGGACTCAATCCAGCTGAATGCCGATATTGAACTGGGGGGCACCGATCAGAAATTCAATTTACTGGTGGGGCGGGATCTGCAGCGGGATCACGGACAGGAGCCTCAGGTGGTAATCACCACACCCCTGCTGGAAGGGACTGATGGTGTGCAAAAAATGTCTAAGTCTTACGAGAATTATATCGCCATTACCGACAGTCCAAAGGAGATGTACGGCAAGACCATGTCCATACCTGACAACCTCATGGAGACATATTTCGAGTTCGCTACAGATGTCCAAGGGAGTGAATTGACATCTATCCGGAAACAGCTTAAGGATTCTTCTCTAAATCCGAGGGATTTGAAAAGACGATTGGCCCGCGATATTGTGACGCTCTACCATTCTGATGCAGCAGCAGAATCTGCCGAAAGGGAGTTCGATACAATCTTTGTCAGGGATGAAGTCCCTGAAGATATGAAAACTTGGCATGCTGCCGGGAATCCAATCGGGATTCTGGAGCTTCTGGCAGAATCCGGCCTCGCCAGTTCCAAACGGGATGCCCGCAGGTTGATTGAGCAAGGAGCGGTCAGGGTGGACGGGGAGAGAGTCTCCGAGATTACGGCTGAGATTGATGTGGCGGAAGACCGCATCCTGAAAGTAGGCAAACGGAAATTTCTCAAAATTACAAGTTAGATTCATACTGTATCACTTCTCTGTCAGGACGCGATTTGTCTACCGTTGCTTGTATTGTGCCTATCAACAATTGTGCACTCCAGAACTGAATCCCTGCCGATTGTAACTTTCTGCAGTTTGATGAATAACCGTACTCTTCCTATATTTGACAGTTGGAAAAACGTTAATATAGTTAACTGAAATGGGAGTATAATGAGTAAAAACATAGGAGAATTAACGGATAACAATTTTAAGGCGGATGTTTTACAGTCTGATCTGCCTGTTCTTGTGGACTTCTGGGCTGAATGGTGCGGTCCTTGTCATGCTGTTGCGCCTGTTGTAGAAGAAATCGCGGGGGAGTACGCGGGAAAGATAAAAGTGGGTAAAGTAAATGTTGATCATAATCCGGAGACGGCGATGAAATATGGCATAAGGAGTATCCCAAGCTTGCTTGTTTTTAAGGACGGTGATGTCTCTGATCAGATCGTCGGTGCAGTTCCTAAACAGAATATCACACAAGTGTTGGATAAAGTTCTGGAAGAGTAATGGTTAGAAAGGTCGTCATCATTGGTTCCGGCCCCGCGGGGCTCACGGCAGCGCTCTATTGCGCTAGAGCAAATCTCGATCCGATTGTTCTTGAAGGTAATCAGCCTGGTGGTCAGCTGACCATCACGACGGATGTGGAGAATTATCCCGGATTCCCGGAGGGAATCATGGGACCGGAATTGATGGACCTGTTCCGAAAACAGGCTACCAGATTTGGTGCAACATGTGAATTCAAGCATGTCACTAAGGTAGACCTGTCCGAAAGACCCTTTAAGGTTTGGGTCGGTGAAGATGTTTATGAGTCTGAGGTTATAGTTATATCCACGGGAGCATCTGCCAGACTGCTTGGTCTGGAGTCTGAAAAGAAGCTGATGGGGCACGGTGTTTCAGCCTGCGCAACGTGTGACGGCTTTTTCTTCAAGGATAAAGAAGTGATGGTTGTAGGTGGCGGTGACTCCGCCATTGAGGAAGCCAATTTCCTGACAAAGTTTGCCAGGAAAGTTACTGTTATCCACAGGCGAGATGAATTACGAGCCTCGAAAATCATGCAGAAGCGTGCCTTCGATAATCCTAAGATCGACTTTGCTTGGGATGCCGTGGTCGAAGATATATTAGGAGATGCGAAAAAGGGAGTGACTGGAGTTCGTCTGAAGGATACTGTGACGTTTGAAACACGCGAAGTTTCCTGTGACGGAGTATTTATGGCAATTGGTCATACTCCCAATACTTCTCTTTTCGAAGGACAGATTGAGATGGATGATAAAGGATATCTCATCACGCGGAACGGCTCGACTCAGACTTCAGTAGAAGGTGTTCTTGCTGCGGGTGACGTGCAGGATCATGTGTATCGTCAGGCTGTAACTGCCGCCGGCAGTGGCTGCATGGCAGCACTCGACGCAGAAAAATACCTGGAATCACTTCACTAAACCTCCCAACCACCTTACTCGGAACAGCGCCGGCCTAACTACGGACTGGAGAAAAATCCAGCCTTCTGTATGACTCAGTGAAGTCGAAAGGAGTGAATGATGAATAGAATACAAGTTCCGATTTTTGAATTGGAGAACACGCGGGTTGATATTGGTGGAAGGTCGATCCTGAAAATAGGGAAGTTTCAATTCCATCGGGGAACTATCTACGGTATTGTCGGTTCGGTAGGCGCTGGTAAGACGACACTGCTTAGTTTGCTTGCGGGAAGAATGGTCCCCACGGAAGGTTCCGTATTATATGAGAAAGAACCGTTTGAGAAATCTTGGCTGGGTAAGCTTAAGGTACCGACGGATATATATATGCTTGATAATGAAGGTGCTGCCGCACAGGGTTCTGTCACAAGTTTCTTCAAACAAAGTGTGCCGCAACGGCTTGAATATATCCAGAGTCAATACTACTCCAAGCCGGCTTACGCTCAGGATTGGGAAATGGCGGTCAATAAATTGTCGCGCGGACAAGTCTACAGGATGAATATGATTGCTGCTATCGAATCTGATCCCAAGGTGCTCATCGCGGACGATTACGGTCTTCATTTCGACAAATCTATAAGCAGAGATTTCAACCGCCGTATCAATCATAGCGCTAAATCGAGAGGTACGACCGCAATTCTATCAAGCACAAGTATGTTTGATCTCAAGAGTGTAGCCGCAGTTGTGATAACGCTGGACAACGGTCACATTTCTCAAGTTCGCTCTCTGAAAAAATAGAATCTTTTCTTGTGACGACAGGGATCGTATACTCGGAAAGATATAAGGACCACGTGACGGGCTCCTACCACCCGGAATCTCCTGCGCGTATGAGCGCTGTCATGGAAGGATTGAGAAACTCACCGCTATGGACTTCTGTTAAACAGATTGATCCCATCCTCGCCGAGACAAAACTGATACAGTTGGTTCACCCCGAATCTCACGTCAGCAAAGTGAAGGACATCTGTCTCTCTGGTATTTCGTTGCTTGATGGGGGAGACACAACTGTATGTGAAGACTCTTATTCTATTGCGCTGCTGGCGGCTGGCGGTATTAAAGCCGGTGTTGACGGTATTTTCTCGGAAGATATCCGCAACGCCTTCTGCGTGATCCGCCCGCCGGGGCACCATGCGGAACTGACTCAGTGCATGGGCTTCTGCCTGTTTAATAATGCCGCAATCGCCGCTCGCTATGCTCAGCATCAATATGGGGCGGAAAAGATCTTCATCCTCGATTGGGATGTACACCACGGCAATGGGACTCAGCATCTCTTCGAAAATGATGCTACTGTTTTCTATCTCAGTCTTCATCAGTTTCCCTATTATCCGGGGACTGGCGATTCATCAGAAACGGGACGCGGAGACGGTCTCGGAACTACCCGGAACTTCCCGCTGTCCACCGGTTCTGGTGATGAATCTTATCTCGATATTTTCGAGAATTCCATTCCTGAGATTATGACGTCTTTTTCTCCCGACTTGATCATTCTCTCCACTGGATTCGATGCCCATTTTCGCGATCCCCTGGCCAATATGAATGTCTCGACCGAAGCTTTTCACCGCATGTCGGAGGTGGTGGTCAGCCTGGCTGACGAAGTATGTAACGGAAGGATCCTCTCCATACTGGAGGGAGGTTATGATCCTGCGGCCCTTGCGAAAAGTAGTGAAGCTCATGTACAGGCTCTAATGGCAGCCGGCGACTGATCGAAAAGTTATGGCAACAGCTAGGCAAAAGTTTATCCTCATTATTCTCGATGGTCTCGGATTACGGGATGCGCGGGAAGCGAACGCCTTCGTTCTTGCAAGAACACCGATATTTGATCGCCTTTTCTCGACCTGTCCATGGACATCCATCGAGGCGTCCGGAGAAGCGGTGGGGTTGCCGACGGGCGTAATCGGTAATTCAGAAGTTGGACATACGACAATCGGTGCGGGGCGGATCGTCAAGCACGACCTGATCAGAGTAAACGATGCTGTGGATGACAGGTCGCTTGGGAAGAGGAGTGAGTTTGCCGCCGTTATCGACTATGTGCGCCAAAAAGAGTGTTCACTCCATCTTATGGGACTTGTTTCAGACGGGGGTGTTCACAGTCATATTGATCATTGTCTTGAACTGCTCTCTGTTGTTAAGGAAACCGGCCTGGAAAATGTGTGCCTCCACGCCATCACGGATGGCCGAGATACTTCACCTCGTGGCGGCAAGGATTATGTGAGACAGATTATTGACAGAATGAACGAACTTGAGCTCGGGGAAATATCTACCATTACAGGCAGATACTTTGCCATGGATCGAGACAAACGTTGGGACAGGACTGAGAAAGCTTACCGGGCTATGATGGCAGGTGAAGGTGAACCGGCATCAGACGCCATCATAGCGATAGAGAAATCGTACGCCAACGGTGTTACAGACGAGTTTATCGAACCGATAATCGTAACGGACGACTCTGAAAAAATCTCAACTGTCGGCCCAGATGATGCTCTCTTCTGTTTCAATTTCCGCGCTGACAGGATGAGGCAGATATGCCGTGCAATAGGCGACGAGCGGTTTGACAAATTCACTACGGTGCAGCAGCCGGTTTTTCTTACGAGCATGACCAGTTATGACAGTTCATTTTCCTTCCCGGTCATGTTCGAGCCAGTAGAGATTTCACAGCAGCTTGGCACCTTGTTGCAAGAAAGTGGGTATCGACAGCTTCGGGTGGCCGAAACAGAAAAATATGCTCACGTCACCTATTTCTTCAATTGTGGTGAAGAATCGCCATTTCCCAATGAGAAAAGGATTCTGGTGCAATCACCCAGGGTAGCCACATACGATCTGATGCCTGAAATGAGTGCCTACGGAATTCAAGATACAGTCCTGCGTGCCTTTGATTCTGATCAATTCGACTGCGCTGTCATGAATCTTGCCAATCCTGATATGGTGGGTCATACAGGCAATCTTGAAGCGGCTGTAAGAGCGACAGAGGTGTCTGATTCTGTTCTCGGAGAAGTGCTCGATGCTGTTATAGATTCTGGAGCGATGGCGATAGTTACGGCAGATCACGGCAATTGCGAAATGATGATTGATGAGCAGACCGGTGATGAGCACACCGCTCACACGATGAATCCTGTCCCATTTGTCCTTGTGAATGCTGATTCTTCCACGGGTCTGAGGCAGGGAGGCGGTCTGGCGGATGTAGCCCCCACAATACTCGATCTGCTGAATATTCCCGCGCCGGAGGAAATGACGGGGAGATCTCTTCTACTAAAACAATGAAATCTGATCGATACAGAGAGCTGGAATCGCATTTTGAGTCGAAAAAGGTGCTAGTGGTAGGTGATCTTATGCTCGATAATTATCTGTGGGGTGACGCTGACAGAATTTCGCCTGAAGCGCCTGTTCCCGTGGTGAAGATCAGTTCTTCCAGTGCAAACCCTGGTGGTGCAGGCAATGTGGCTTACAACTTGAGTTCTCTTGGAGCGGATGCGCATCTAGTCGGCGTGGTGGGCGACGACAAGGACGGCACCACTCTTCACACAATCCTGAAGAATCTGAAGGTTAACGTGAACGGTATCATCGCAGATCCCGGCAGGCAAACTACGGTGAAGACGCGCATCATAGCTCATAGCCAGCAGGTCGTGCGGACAGATTGGGAAACTTCAGATTATGTGGCGGATGATTTGAAAGATCGATTACTGGCGATAGTGAATGAAAAACTTGCCGTCTGTGACGCTGTTATTCTGCAAGACTACAACAAGGGTGTCCTTTCGCCACAGATGATTGAAGCAATTATAAGCACCGCCCGGGAACAGAATGTTCCTATTTACGCGGATCCGAAGTTCGACCACTTTTTCAGCTATGCGAATGTTACTATGATGAAACCTAATCTCGGTGAGGCTTCTCAGGCTGCCGGCGTTGATCTGACGGCGGAAGGTATACTAGAACAGGAAGGGCCGAAACTTCGTCAAAAACTTGACTGTGAATTACTTCTCATTACCCGTGGTGAAAAGGGGATGTCTCTATTCGATGGAACGGGGCATCGGGCAATCCCAACGAAGGCGAGGCAGGTACACGATGTATCCGGTGCCGGAGATACAGTTATTGCAACCTTCAGCCTTTCTCATATCGCCGGTGGTTCACCCGATGAAGCAGCAGAAATCGCTATTTTTGCGGCTGGCGCCGTGTGTGAAGAAGTGGGTGTTGTACCCATTACAAAGGAGAATCTTCACGAAATCATCATTTCGGATAACGTGTAGCTCAATCCTATTCCGCCGCGTAAGGCCTCTCTCAGTTGTAGCCCTTTCATGCCTGACGAGCTTAATAGCTCAGAAGGATGTGCGCTACGATCCGTGGGATTGGATAACATATAAAAACAGCAACTTCGTTTCATCTATTGCCGAGGGGCAGGAGTATATCTACTTCGGTACCAACGGCGGTGTCGTCCGCTATCACATTTTCGGCAAATTCTGGGACTTCCCCATCACACGCTCTCAAGGACTCCCTGATGATGAGATAACCGCCGTCTACTATGATTTGCAGACAGATATTCTTTGGGCTGCGTCAGAGACTACTTTGAGTCTCTCAATGGACGGAGGACGACTGTGGCATACGACTACTAAAGAAGAACTCGGCTTAAGACCAGCGGAAAGAATCATCAGACTTGGGTCGACATCCATTGATGTCTTGTGTGTCACTACAGGCCAGATACTCAGGATAGACCGTCTCTCTGGATTCGTTATCTCTCCTTACGCTCAGATACCGCAGGAGGATGTAAACTGGGGAAGTCGACCGCAGACCGGGGCCGGGCGAGTGGAATCTGTACTGAACGATTTCACGGCGACACAGGGGTGGGTAAACGACTTGGGGATTTTTCATGGACCGGGGTTTCAGGAAGCAGCCGTTTCAACAATGCTTGTGGATCGGTTTGGCGATATCTGGGTCGGGACATGGGGAGGGCCCATCTTCTACGGCAATTTCCAGATGAGACTTCTGGAACCTCTTGAGTACGGTCCAACGCAGACCAATGCCGAGACTATTTTACCTTCAGCGGACGGTTTATGGACAGCGGGCGTTGCGGCAGGGAGTGACCGATCGGGTATCACACTTTACGATCCCCGGCGCGGAATATGGGATTACTACCGGGACGGTACTGAAATAATGTTTGGTGAGGCCGACGTCCTGTGTGCGGTACTTGTGGAGCAAGAGTGGTGGTTCGGTACAACTTCCGGGATTCAGGTTTTTACGCCGGAGAAAGATTCGTGGTTTCTGATCTCGGAAGCGAAGGGGTTACCTGACATCCATGTTACCAGGATCGCCTATGACGGTCAATATGTTTATGCCGGGACACCCTCGGGAATCGTCAGAATCCAGCCGCTTACGAGAAAGCGAGTGCCGTGGGAACTGGCTGGAGCATTCAGGAATTTGCCTGTCAGAGAACTCCACTGGGATGGTGATTATCTGTGGCTTTCTAGCAGCTTCGATCTCTGGCGGTGGCAATCTTCCGCGGGTGAAAGCAGGAGGCTGGCGTTAACTAATTCAAGATTACCGGGTCTAACTGAAAAAGAGACAGGACTTCTCTCGCCTGTCAGCGCTATTGCATCTTCTGATAGGATGGTTTATTTTGGCGATGAGTTTGGACTCCTCTCCTATGATAAAATCACTGGTAAATGGAGCAGATTTTCTGGCAAAGCAGGTCTCGTTGGTTTTGAGATACTGTCACTGGCGCTGAGCGGGAATCCGTCATCAGACGATGTCATCATCTGGATGGGAACCACAAAAGGTGTTATAGCCTTTAATAGTGCAACAGGATATGTCAGGCATTTTACAGAGAAAGACGGTTTGTCATCTGATAGAGTCCGTACAGTCATCATCGATGGAAAAACAGCGTGGTTCGGAACACCGGAAGGACTTGTTCGTTTTCAGTGGGAGGAGTATCTGAAATGAATCGGTTCTTAGTCTGGGTTACTTTTTTTGCCATTCTGCCGTCGATTGGTCTGTCTCAGAGGTTCAGATCGAAGCAGAAGACACTGGGCATCCCGTATTTCCAGGTTATCGTTCCCGGCTATCCTACCGCAAATCCTGATTCAGTGAGAATTGACGTTATTGCGCGAGTCCCCTTCGACGCCATACAGTTTCTCAAGAAAGAGGGAACATTTGAGGCACAGTTTGAACTATCTATCGACATCCTCAATGAAGATGAAAAGAAGGTTAGCGGTAAGATTTCCAGCTACTCGGTCAACAGTAACGAATTCCGCCAGACGATTTCTCCGAAAAGCTACGAACTGGTGAGAGAGTCTTTTGTTGTTGCTACGGGTGAGTACAGTTGTGAAGTGTCGGTTACGGATAAGGATACGCACAAATCCGGCCACCAGACTATTAAACTTGATCTGATGCGTTTCGGCGAGGGAGTTGCATTGAGTGATTTACTATTGATCGATCCTCAAGACATGAGCGATTTGTCCGCGGGTGGAATTCCACGAATCCCGTATCATCTGACAGGAACTGATACGGTTTTCTATCTCTACTATGAAGCGCGAGTGACTCCAGGGGAATTTGAGCTTACAGTGGATATGATTACGGTGGATGACGAATCACTGAGCAATGAGACATTGACCCGATCGTCAGGTGAAGGAGTCATGAGAGAAATACTCAAACTACTCAGGCCGGCCAGTGCCGGGAACAAGTTTAAGATTCAATTATCGCTTGCCCAGGGAGAGGAGAAATCGACTACAGATATCGTGGTTGAAAGCAGGTGGAGAGGTCTGACATCGCGTGTTTCGAATATGGAGGATGCTATTGAACAGGTCAGATATATCGCCACATCGAAAGAGTACAAAAAACTGAGGAAAGCAAAAAAAGACAAGAAAGAACAGTTCTTTAAGGAATTCTGGCAAAATAGAGATCCATCTCCCGAAACGCCCGAAAATGAACTGATGGATGAATACTATCGTAGAGTTCAATACTGCAACAACAAGTTCGGTTCATGGCAAAACGGGTGGAAGACACCTATGGGAATGATATTCATTCTTTTCGGCCCACCTGACGATATTGAGATAAATCTCCACGCCAGGGACGGCCGCTCTTATCAGAGGTGGCACTATTATGCTATTAGCCGGTCGTTCCTCTTTGTCGATTTTAACGGTTTTGGCGATTACGAACTCGTGGAACCCTACAATTCTCCCTACGGTACACGCCGATTCTGACATGGCCATGAAGCTAGCTGTTATCCCCGGAGATGGAGTCGGCCCAGAAATCGTAAACGAGGCGGTAAAACTTTTGAAAACGGTGGACGAACTCAACAATCTCGGTATCGAAATGATGGAGTTTGATCTCAGCGCCAGTCATTACGCAGAAACGGGGCTGGCCCTTCCTAATACTGTCATTAAGACATTGTCAGAACAGGCGGATGCTGTCTTACTCGGTCCTCTTGGAGATCCCGCCATTTCAGATGGACGCTACGCCCGGGAGGTCGTTTCCGGGCTGGTAACAAACCTCAATTTTCCCATCGTCCTCCGCGAGGTGAAACTCCTGTCAGCTGATCTCTCTCCAATGACCACTCTTGCGGAAGGCGATCTCGATTTTTCACTGATTACTGAGGGGACAACCGGTTTTCAGTCTAACTTGGGAGGGACTGTTGATGCGGGACACGAGAACGAGGTTGTAATAGAGCAGGAGGTCAATACCCGCCGCCGGATTGAAAGGGCGGTACGCTTTGCATTTGACTGGGCAGTCAAACAGGAGCGAAACACGGTGACTATGGTCTACGGAGCGAAAACTCAAAAGTACAGTCAGGAATTGTGGCTGCGTATTTTCAAAGAGGTTGGTGAATCATTTGATAAAATATCCACTGTCACGATTCGCCCCGACGCTTTCATCCAGCGCTTCGTCAACACTCCTGATCAGTTCGACGTGGTTGTCACTGAGCACACGTTTGGCTCGGTAATCTCTTCTCTCGCCACAGCGTTTGTCGGCGGTCACGGACTGGCTTCTGTGGCGCATGTCAATCCAGACGGGAAGGGTCTCTTCCGTCCACTGCATCCGCTTTCGACCAAGTATGCAGGCAAGGATTACGCTAATCCCATGGGCATCATGATGGGGGTTAGTTTGCTCTTGAAGCTAGATGGGCATGCAGAAATCACCAGTTCTATTGAAGCTTCGCTCAAGAAAGCGGTGGAAAGCGGCTGGACCACTCGCGATTTAAGTGGGAGTATGGGAACAAGCGAACTGGGTGACTACATCTGTTCCTATTTGACAGAAAGACACGCATGAAACGTCCGTTTTCGCATTCCAGTCTTTCTTCCTTCGAACGGTGTCCTGCAAAGTACAAGTTTTATTATCTGGAAGGGATCGAGAAACCGCACGAAAGTGTAGAATCGTTTCTTGGGAGGCGTGTTCATGAATCACTCGAATTTCTCTACGGTGAGGTTGGTGACGGTAAGACACTGTTCTTTGATCATATCAGCGATCATTTTAGAAATTCGTGGGAGACCGCATGGCATAAACATATCGTCATCGTTGATCCGCAACTGTCGCCCCGCGACTATTTCCAGATAGGTGAACAGTGCCTGGCGTGGTACTTTAGAACGTATCATCCGTTTGAAGAATCTGTTGAAGGGATCGAGGTAGAAATCGTCTTCAAACTGGCCGAAGATGATAAGTTCAAGATAAAAGGCATTATTGACCGTCTCGATAGAAATGACGGCAAATGGGAGATACACGACTACAAAACTTCCAAACGTGCAATGACTCAAGCCGCGGCCGATAAAGACAGGCAACTAGCCCTTTATCAGATCGGTCTTGAAAATCTGTACGATGAAGTTGAAGAGGTGGACCTTATCTGGCATTTTGTGAGGAAAGGTGATACCGTCCGAACTCGCAAGACCCCGCATCAGATTGATGAGTTGAAATCTTCTATTCGTAAACTGGTAGCAAAGATTGAGGAGCGGATCGTGAGAGGAGGACCTTTTCTGCCACGACCGACACCGCTGTGCAACTGGTGTTATTACTGGGATGAATGCCCCGCCAAGCGAGAGCATAATCCCTTTGTGAAAGCCGGCGCCACAGCCTAATTTCTCCGCCGTTATGATCCAGTTTTCCCGTCGAGAAAAAAATCTCCTGCAGCAACTGTTCGCGCCCGATTCCATAGAAAAATTGATGGAAATCGTCCCGGAGACCAACAAGAGCGACTGGGAAGCGCTGCGAGCTAAAATTGTCGGTGGTGAGGGGAAATCGATCCCACTGATACTTTATGTAGATGGTGCGGCAGATTTGAAGGCCAAAAACGCTGGCATCGGCGGCATTATTTTGCGCAATGATAATAGTAAAGAGGAGCTGTTCACTTTTTCTGATAACATTGGTCAGGCGACAAATAATGAAGCCGAATACAAAGCCCTCATTAGAGGACTCGAATATGCCGCTGAATTGAACGGAACAGACATTGTTGTTTACAGTGATAGTGAACTGATCGTCAATCAGGTGAATCTGGAGTACAAAGTCAAGAACAAGAGGATGTTATCGTTACACAGAAAGGCACGCTCAATTCTCGAAAAGTTCGGGTCGTGGCAGGTGCGGCACATTCCACGCGATGATAACCGGAAGGCAGACAGTCTCAGCAAGATGGCACTGGTAGAAGAACAGGTGAAGAGATGAAAGCATTGATTACGGCCGGTGGTCATGGAACGCGACTAAGGCCTATCACTCACACCAAGAACAAGCATCTCATCCCGATAGCCAACAGACCGATGCTGGCTTACGCCCTGGAGTACGCACACAAGGCCGGTATCGAGGAGGTTGGGATCGTCGTCAACGAGGGTGATAAGGAGATCAGCGCTACGTTTGGCGATGGCAACGATCTGAACGTGAACATAACTTATATCGAGCAGAAGGCTCCCCTCGGATTGGCTCACGTGGTGAAAATAGCTGAATCGTACATCGATGGAGATGAATTCATCTTCTATCTGGGAGATAATATTCTTGTGGGCGGTATAAAGAAATTCATCGATGAATTCCACGAGAATCGTTCGAGCTGTCACCTCGTTCTGAGCAAAGTCCCTGACCCGGAGCGGTTTGGTGTCCCAGAGATTAAGGTCAATCAGATCGTGGCGGTAGAGGAAAAACCGACATCACCCAAAAGCAATTATGCTGTCACCGGCATTTATCTTTACGACCAGAATATTTTTGAGGCGGTGAACAGTATTATACCTTCAGTCAGAGGTGAGCTGGAGATTTCTGACGCCCATCAGTACCTGCTTGATAAAGGACTGAGCGTTACATATTCCGAGATAACAGGGTGGTGGAAAGACACCGGCAAATCAGCGGACTTGTTGGAAGCGAACCGGCTAGTGCTTGACAATGTTGACGGTCCCAGCAGTGCTGAAATTGATAACCAGTCAAAAATGACTGGCCGCGTCGTGTCCGGCACCGGGACAAAAATCGTCCGCAGTACCATAAGGGGACCTGTCATACTGGGTCAAGATGTGATCGTGAAGAATGCCTACATTGGACCTTACACCTCCATCGGCGATCGTTGCAGTATCATCGGAAGTGAAGTGGAATACTCTATCTTTATGAGCGATTCACTGATAGAAGATGTGGGTGTCAGGATAGAAGCTTCCCTGGTGGGTCACGAGGTGAAAATTACGAATTCCAGTACCAGGCCGAAGACCCACAGACTGATGGTAGGAAATCAGGGTAAAATTGAGCTGGCCTGAGGAGAGAGAGGCGATTCACCCTTCCAGGCGTGTCGCTTTCTGCACGCTGGGATGCAAGCTAAATTTTTCCGAGTCGTCTACCGTGGCGCGCGACCTTTTTACAAATGGCTTCCACAAAGTTGATTTTGGCGAGAGGGCGGACCTTTATGTAATCAATACCTGTTCGGTGACGGATAACGCCGAAAGGAAGTGTCGCAAAGTGGTAAGGCAAGCTCTCAGAAGTTCACCGGATGCATTCATAGCGGTTATGGGATGTTATGCGCAACTGCGCCCCCGGGAAATCTCCAGAATTCCCGGCGTGGATATTGTGGTCGGCGCAGATGAAAAATTTAATCTTCCTGCCAGTCTGGATGATCTTAATAAGCGATCCATTCCCCAATACCACAGTTGCGACATTGAGCAGGTGAACACATTTTTCCCTGCCTACTCCGTTGGTGAAAGGACGCGAGCGTTCCTGAAAGTTCAGGACGGGTGTGATTATAACTGTTCTTACTGTATCATTCCCGAGGCAAGGGGCAGGAGCAGGAGTGGCACTGTCCTTCAGGTGATGGTGCAGGCGCGGCGACTTGCGCAGACTGGCGTGAGAGAAATTGTGTTGACGGGAGTTAACACAGGTGATTTTGGCACTTGGAACGGCGAATCGCTCCTTGACCTCATCCAGTCTCTCGATACCATTGATGGTATCGACCGTTTCAGAATTTCGTCCATCGAGTCAAACCTCCTCAGCGATGCAATTATTGATTTCGTTGCCCGATCTGAGAGATTTGTACCTCATTTTCACATCCCACTTCAGTCTGGATCGAACCGGGTTCTCAGCGCCATGCGCCGCAGGTACCATGCTGACCTCTACCGGGAAAAGGTAGCGACGGTAAAAGAGCGTATTCCAGACTGTTGCATCGGGGTTGATGTCATCGTTGGTTTTCCCAGCGAGAGTGAGCGTGATTTCCTGAAAACTTATGAACTCCTTTTGCAAGCGGATATCTCTTACTTGCATGTATTTACCTATTCGGAACGACCGAATACTGACGCGTTGAAGGTTTCCCCGGTTGTACCGCAAAAGGAACGTAGCAGGCGCAGCAAGATACTTCACACCCTTTCCAGTCAGAAGAAGGAGTCGTTTTACGATGATCACCGGGGAAGAACAATGCCGGTTCTTTTCGAGAAATATGATGCTGGAATTCTGTCAGGTATGACAGATAACTACATCCGCGTCGAAACGGTGGGAGAGGAACGGATGATCAATGAGATTAGAAAAGTTCATCTGCTTGAGCAAAAACGAGGATTTTTAAGAGGAGAGCTCGCAAATTGAGTCGTCAACCTTTCGTTTCGGTAGCCGGAAACATTGCCGTTGGTAAAACGACCCTCACCACTATCATCGCCGACCGTCTTAGCTGGCGACCATTCTTCGAGTCCGTGGAAGATAATCCATATCTGTCTGATTTCTACGGCGACATGAAGCGGTGGAGCTTTCACCTTCAGATCTATTTCCTATCCAAACGGTTCATGACGCAGCGTGAGATGGCATCGGGCAATATACCGGCTGTGCAGGACAGAACGATCTATGAAGATGTGGAGATCTTTGCGCGCTCCTTATACGATATGGGAAACATGTCGGATCGGGATTGGCGGAGCTACAAAGATCTTTTTTATGAGATGACAAGTTATCTGGCGAAGCCGGCACTGATTCTCTATCTCAAGGCGTCTACAGATACACTGATGACAAGAATGAAATCGCGGGGGAGGGATTATGAAAAGACGGTATCGCCAGAGTATCTCCACAGACTAAATATGGCCTATAGCCGCTGGGTGGAAAGTGCAGAGGATGAACTGAACATCGTAACTGTTGAGACGGACGGTTTCAACGTCTATGAGGATGAAGATGGTGTCGAAAAAATCCTGGCAAAAGTGCGGCGGGAGTGTGGTTTGGAACAGGCTGAGACAGTCAGTTGACGCGTGGGAATGACTGTTTGATTTAGCAATGATTATTGCGAACTTTAATAAAGCATAACGGAGCAAGCAGATGCAGCTTCGACATTTGATATATTTATTCTTCTTCCTCGGTCTAACACACTTTCTTTCTGCCGGAGATTCCGAGCCGGGAGTTGTTTTCTCAAATGTTTCTCTTACCCGGAGTCAGGACGGGATGATCTATGTAATCATCGATTCAGAGGAGGATATTGCTGCACTGCAATTCTCTCTAGAATATGACCATAATAAAGTTATGATGGGAAAGCCGGCTTTCTTTCCGGACAATCAGCATTTTTCCATTGAAACCGGAGGCGATTCAAGTCTTATGAAAGTTATCGCCTTCAGTCTTGGCGGCAGACTGCTGGATACGAGCGATCCCGTTCTGAAGATTCCTCTCTCTGCTCTCGGTGATTTCGAAGGGGCTATTCCCCTTAACGTGAGGGAGTTTATCGCGTCAGATCCCAACGGAAATAAAGTAAATCTTAAGGTTTCAGCGGGAAAAGTTTTCATTGTGCCGACATTACCAAGGAAGCTCAATTTCAGTCAGAATTTTTCGAGCTTTTCCAGGGGCGAGCCGGTTATCAAACTTGATTTGCCTGAAGCCGCCCTGGTGAATCTCGCCATTTACGATGTCAAGGGGAAAAAGGTACGGATGATCGAAGAGAGGGAGATTCTGGAAGCGGGATTCCATTCCATCACCTGGGATGGGACAGATGCGGAGGGACAACCGGCTTCCGCTGGAGAGTATGTATGTTCTCTCAAGGTAGGCGCCAATTTGCACACTATGAAGATGGTGCTGTTAAGGTAAGCTTTATATATGGCAGTCTACCGGTGATAAACAGAGCATATGTTTTGAACGTAATCACACATACCATTAAGGATTAGATCGTCATGAGAATTGTTGTCATCGGCGCCGGCGAAGTCGGCTATCAGCTTGCCAAAGGTCTCAGTGAGGAAAACCTCGATATTACCATTATAGATATCAATCCTGATAAGGTACATCGTGCCATGGATACTCTGGATGTTATCGCCTTACAGGGAGACGGAGCCAGTCAAGAAGTTCTGAAAGAGGCGCGAGTTCAGGAGGCAGATATTGTTGTGGCTGTGACACGGATTGATGAGGTTAACCTGATTGCCTCGCAACTGTCACATGAATTGGGTGCGCGCAAGATTATTGCCCGGCTAAGAAACACCGATTACAGCAAAAAAGATACCATAATTCATCCTGAAAAATTTGGCATCGATAAGGTAATCCACCCGGAAATGGCAGCAACGGATGAAATCATTCGCCTTGTCATGCAAACAGCGGCCACCAGCGTAGATGATTTCGAAGGCGGGAAGCTTCAACTGATTGGACTTCGACTTAGCAACGGTTGTCCTGTCATCGGAAATGTGTTGGTAGAAATTCGGCAGGAGAATCCCGATTTTGCCTTTAATGCAGTGTGCGTTCTGCGGGGGAATAGAACCATCGTTCCACACGGAGATTCAGTCTTTGAACCGGGCGATATATGGTACTTTCTGGTGAAAAAGGAGCGAGTGGAAAACCTTCTGAAGGTTCTCGGGAAGCATATAAAAGAGACTCAGAATGTGATAATCCTCGGCGGTGGTAAGATCGGCAGGACAGTAGCCCGTTTACTTCAAGACAAAATTGACGTAAGACTCATTGATTCAAATCAGAAGAAGGCGGAAAAGCTGGCCCAGGAACTGGAGAAAACATTGATCCTCCACGGTGATGGTACGGATATCGAGTTCCTCAGGTCTGAGAGTATCGAGGATGTGGACAGTTTTATTGCAGTGACACAGAACGAGCAGACAAACCTTCTTTCGGCCCTTCTTGCGAAACATCTCGGTGTGAGGCAGAGCCTCGTCCACGTATCAACTACTGAGTATATACCTGTCATGAAGGTGATCGGTATGGACAGCGTTGTAAGCAAGAATATGTCAACTGTGAAGGAGATACTCGAATACATCAAGAGTGATGAAAAAATCATAGTCACAGATTTCGAAGACGTTGACGTGGAGGCAATTGAGTTCAGTCCTCAGCCAGGCTGCAAGGCGACACGAAATATTCTAAGTGAGATCAAATTTCCCTCCGATTGTGTTGTGGGTGCTGTGAATCATCACGGTCACATTTCAATTGCACAGGGTGATACTCAGCTCAGTGAAGAAGATATTGTCCTCGTATTCGTCATGCCGGCAGTCCTTCCTAAGATCGAAAAACTTTTCTCATAGCTTCAATGCACGTCCGGAGCATTCTGAATGTACTATCCGCTTTAGTTGCACTCCTTGGGTTCACAATGCTGCTGCCGGCGGTGTGTTCATTGTTCTACGGTGAATCCGATCTCGAAGGAATTCTGATCTCAGCCGGGATTACACTGGCTGTTACGCTACCGGTCTGGTTTTTCACAAGAGGCGAAGTACAGCTGGGGATCAAGGACGGTTTTGCCATTGTTACACTGACGTGGACATGTGTAGCAGCTTTTGGCGCTCTGCCATTCATTCTTACGGGTGCCATCCCAAATATCACGGACGCATTCTTCGAATCGATGTCCGGTGTAACGACAACAGGTGCCTCCATCATTGGAAACATCGCCACACTCCCTCACCTGTCAAACGGAGTTGAAAGTCTGCCACACGGTGTTCTCTTCTGGCGTAGCTTCATCCAGTGGATCGGCGGCATGGGAATCATCGTTTTCAGCATTGCCATCCTGCCTCTCTTGGGTGTAGGCGGCGTGCAGCTTTTCCGAGCCGAAGTTCCCGGTCCTGTACCTGATAAAATCAAACCCCGGGTGCAAGAAACGGCGAAAATTTTGTGGCTTGTCTATTGCGGAGTGAGCTTGACAGAGATGATTCTTCTGGCACTCGGGGGCATGTCCATTTTTGACGCCATGTGCCATACATTTACCACCATGGCTACGGGAGGTTTTTCAACGAAAAATATTAGCATCGGCTATTTCGACAGTTCTTATATCCATTACGTCATCACTTTCTTCATGTTTCTGGCGGGAGTCAATTTTACTCTGCACTGGAGAGCGCTCACGGGCAACATCAAAGAAGGCTATTTCAAAGACGGTGAATTCAAGTTTTACGGTGGTCTGATTCTCCTCTTCACACTATTTGTAATAATCAATAATGTGATCCAGCACGGTACTGTCGGCCACGCTCTTTTCAGAGATTCACTATTTCAGGTTGTCTCTATCATCACCACGACCGGATACGGGACAGCGGACTACACGCTCTGGGGGCCGTTCTCACAGATCGTTTTTCTTCTCCTGATGTTTTTTGGTGGCTGTGCCGGGTCGACTGGAGGAGGGATGAAAATGGCTCGCATCATGGTGGTGACTAAGTACAGCCTCTCAGAAGTGAAACGTCTGCTTCATCCACGAGCCGTCATACCCGTCCGGGTGGGGCGGCGAATGATTGCCGATGAAGTGATCCGTAATACTCTTGGTTTTGTACTGTTTTATGTTTCAATCTTTGTAGGCGTATCGGTGGTGCTCACGGCCATGGGTTTCGATCTTGTATCTGCCCTTGGGGCTACAGCGGCATCGATTGGCAATGTAGGACCGGGACTCGGATCTGTGGGACCGTCAGCAAACTATGCCCATTTCCCCGATCTGGCCAAGTGGCTTCTCTGTTTATGCATGCTTCTCGGGAGGCTGGAAATCTTTACTGTCATTGTCTTATTCAGCCGATCATTCTGGAAACGGTAGAGGCGCTAAAATGTCAACGGTACTGAAAGAAGCCAAAGAGAGATGTGGCGTCATTACCGTCAACAGGCCCGAGGTCCTCAATGCCGTGAATCAGAAAACAATGGAAGAATTGAAAGACGCGTTTATGGACTTCCGCCGTGACAGCGGAGTGGGTGTTATTATTCTCACTGGCGCAGGTGAAAAGTCTTTCATAGCGGGGGCGGATATTACTGAGATGTCATCGGCCAGCGCTACGGAAGCCGTCGAACTCATCACCGGTGGTGAAATGATTTCGACACAGGAAGCGGAGGAGATGGGACTTGTGAACCACGTGGTGCCGCCGGAGGATTTGATGCCTAAGGCGATGGAGATAGCCAATTCCATTCTGAGCCGCGGCCCGGAAGCGGTGAGACTCTCCCTTGAAGCAATTCAGCACGGAATGGAAATGACCCTGGCCGAAAGACTGGATTACGAAGCCAACCTCTTAGGTATTGTTTTCAGTACGGAGGACAAAGATGAGGGGACTACGGCCTTCATGGAGAAGAGAAAGCCGAAGTTTCAAGGCAAGTAGGAGAATCTTACTATGAATGAGAGCGAAACAATTTCTTCTTCAGAACGAGCTTCAGTCTATTCGCAGACTGCTGAAACCAGTGTCTTCGAGAACGGTCTCTTGCGCTGTATTAATCCGGCTACTATGGAGACCATCACGAAATTGAATATTTCCACAGAAAAAGAAATCAGGGAGAAAATTGACAGCCTGAAAGAGGCTCAACAGGAGTGGAGTGCCCTATCATCAAAAGATCGTGCTAAAGTTCTCAAGAAAATGAGGAAACATCTGGTGGAACGGATGGACGAGGTGATGGAGGTGATTCTAAAGGAGACAGGTAAAACGGACTTTGACGGCATTATTGAGATACTGACCACCGTCGAAATCATGCGCTTTGTTTCATCTGCCGGTCCCCGGACACTTGCTTCAGAGAAGCGTTCCATGGGAATCGTCATGAAGACAAAGCGCGGCTCGGTTCAGTATCTTCCCTTCGGTATCGTAGGGATCATATCACCGTGGAACTATCCGTTGATTCTGTCGGCAAGTCCTGTGGTTCAGGCGTTGATGGGAGGCAATGGTGTGTTGTTGAAGCCGTCCGAATACACGCCCCTCACTGCTCTGAAGATGAAGGAAGTTTTTGACGAAGGCGGATTGCCTGCCGGTCTGTTACAGGTGGTGATCGGCGGTGGTGATCTGGGCGAGGCGATTGTTGCATCTCCTGACACGGATCTGATTTGTTTCATCGGCAGTGTTAAGGTTGGCAAGCTGATAGGTGTTGCCTGCGCAGAACAGATGAAACCTGTTATTCTGGAACTAGGCGGAAAGGATCCTCTGATTGTGCTTGCCGATGCCAATATTGAGCGTGCGGCACGTGCCGCCGTCTGGGGCGGCTTTCACAATGCTGGACAGACTTGTATTTCCGTGGAACGCGTGTATGTGGAAGAGGCCGTGGCTGATCAATTCATTGAAAGAGTATCACAGCTTGCGATAGAAACGCAAATGGGGTCTCAGCAGTCGACATGCGATCTCGGGAGTATGACGACCAATCCTCAGGCGGCGAAGGTTTTAGCACAGATCGCCGATGCCAGAAAACGCGGCGCAAATATTATGGTTGGTGGCCAAGAACTTCCAAACCGTGAAGGCCACTTCATTCAGCCTACTGTCGTAGTAGATGTGGATGAGACGATGGAGTTGATGAATCGCGAGACATTCGGGCCGGTAATAGCCATATCGAAGGTCAAGGACGCAGACGAGGCGGTAGACAGGTCGAATTCACTGAGTTACGGTTTGAATGCATCCATCTTCACACAGGATTTGAAGAAGGCGCGGGAGCTGTCGAAACGCATTCAAGCCGGAAACATTTGCATTAATGATGTGGAATCCAACTATCTCTGCGTCAGTCTACCTTTTGGTGGGACTGGTTCCAGCGGGTACGGACGTCTGCAAGGTGTGGAAGGCATCAAGGCTTTTGCTCAGGTGCAAGCCGTTTGCGAAGACCGTTTTGGGCTGAAGAGGGAGCTGTGGTGGTTTCCTGTTTCCGACGGCGTGAAGAAGCTGTTCCGGGCGCTAATCAAGATCTTGTACGGATAGGTCGTTACTCTCACCTGACTGCTTTGTAATCAAGTGAGCAGAAGATTCTAGGCTATTGATTTCTCTCCGGCGGAGGGAAGACGAATAAGAGGGGGGCAAGGGGTTTCACTCACAACAGACCAATAATCGCAACAGTGGAGAGCAGTGGTGAAACAGCGTTTCTTTGAAGGTCTTTTTGGAAGATACATTCTTCCAGGCGTCATAATGCAGTCCGTTCTCATCGGAGGGGGATATGCCACTGGCAGGGAGATCGTTGAGTACGGCGCCCGCTTCGGTTCTCTCGGATGGATATCCGGACTCACGATATTCCTCGGTCTTGCATTTCTCAGCTTTCTTACTTTTGAGCTGGCACGGACCTTTCAGGCCTACGACTACCGTTCGCTTGTGAAACAGGTGGCATGGAGGTTCTGGTTTCTCTACGAGATTGTCTATGTGGTTTTGGGGATCATCGTAATTGCCGTCATGGCGTCCGCCACAGGTGAGATCGTACAACAGACACTGGGACTGAACTACTGGATGGGAGTTGCAGCCATTACCCTGGTGGTAGGTATTTTGAACTTTTACGGCCGCCATCTGATCGAGCAATTCAAGACGTTCGGCACAGCGGCGCTCTATCTTGGCTACATCCTCTTTTCCGTTCTCGTGCTCTCCAGCAAATGGAAGGCGGTGCAAGCCACGCTCGCCAATGGCGACACCTCTTATTCATCGCAACCAGTCACCGCGGCGACTGCCGTTGCTGTGGGGATCGTATATGTGGGGTACAATCTTGTCTTTGCGCCGGCACTCTTCACGCTGAGGCGGCAGTCGACACGTAGAGAGACGTTTCTGTCGGGAATGATCGCCGGACTGCTCATGACACTGCCTTGGTTTCTTACCTACTTTTCTCTCATGGCGTTCTACCCAGATCCTGAAGTTCTCGGCGCCACGGTACCGTGGCTAGTGATGCTAGAGAAGATAGGAGGTACTGCAGTAGTCACGCTCTTCGGTTTTGTGGTAGGGTGGACTTTGATCGAGACCGCCACAGGGATTGTTCATGCCATTATTGAAAGAATGCGAACCCACGCTATCGAAGCCGGCCGCCACCCGTTGACATCTTCACAAAATGCACTCTTTGCCACGGGTATGCTGATTTTATCGGTAGGACTGGCGCGCATCGGAATCGTTGATCTTATTGCTAAAGGGTACTCAGCCATGGCATACGGGATGATTCTCGTATATATTATTCCGCTGATGACGGTTGGTGTCTTTCGTATTATGAAGCCGGGATGGAAACGCGAATTCTGGGCGAAAGCGTGATGTTAAGTAGTGGAATTCTCTTGTAAGATTGATGCTAACTCCTTAGCGTTTGTGTCATCAGTTAGGCATTACAGACTGTGATTTATGATTCAATTAGAAATGCCGATTAAGTAGGAGCTAATCTGTGAATAAATATGCAATTCTTGTAGAAGGCGAGTTCAACTATCTATATGCCAAGACAGCCAATGCCATCCTCCGTTACTGTCCGGAAGAGGTGGTCTGCATTATCGATTCAACCAACGTCGGCAAGACATCGAAAGATGTAATCGGATATGGCGGCGATCTTCCCATTGTGGCCAGTGTGGATGATGCCCTCGCCTACGAACCACGCAAACTGTTGATCGGAATAGCTAATCCCGGCGGTATTCTTCCCGATTCATGGCGACAATCTATCGTCACAGCTATCGAGAGTGAGCTCGAAGTCATCTGCGGGCTTCACTTTTTTCTCAACGATGATCCGGAATTCTCGCGCCTGGCGAAAAAGCATGGAGTGAAGCTCACCGATCTGCGCCGCCCGCCTTCGCCGCTACCTTTTTCTAAGGGGACATGGCAGACCCGCAAGACGCCTGTCCTCCTGACGGTGGGGACCGACTGCGATACCGGAAAGATGACAGCGGCATGGGAGCTGAAGAATCTGCTGGAGGAGAAGGGTAAGACGGCGGCATTCGTTGGCACAGGACAGACAGGAATTCTGTTGGGAGGGTACGGAGCGGCAGTGGATGCGGTAGTAAGTGATTTTGTAGCTGGTACTATCGAAGCTGAGATTGATAAGGTCGGCGAAGATTACGACTTGATTATCGTAGAGGGGCAAGGGAGCATCACTCATATGGCTTACTCAGGGGTAACTCTCGGTCTCCTGCACGGGACAATGCCAGATTTTATGCTTATGGGTCATGAAGAGGAGCGGGAGATGGATACTTTCGACTACCCTATGATAGACTTTGATACAATCATGGATCTTTATCTCAGACTGGTGAGGGTGTTCAAACCGTGCGAAGTGGTGGGGATCGGTCTGCTGACACATCTCCTTAATGAAGAGAAGGCGAAGGCAGCCGTCAGGAAGTATGAAAAGAGATACGGCATCCCGACTACCGATTTTATTCGTTTTGGTTCCAGGGATGTTTTGAATAATATCCTGTCCAAGTTGAGGGATTAACCTGACCGGGTTGACAATGGAATTCCATTACTCTACTTACCGGCTCGAACTGAAACACACGTTTACCATCGCCCGCGGTTCGGAGGATGCGGCTGATATAGTGCTGGTCTATTTCACAAAGGATGGAATTACAGGTGTGGGCGAGGCAGCGCCGTCAGATCGCTATGATGAAGACTGCTTCTCCATCGTGAAGCGGATCAACAGGCTCACTTTCGATGATATCCCCGACGGTGGGACACTCGATGAATGGCTTGATGCCGCTCTGCCCAAGGCCGGCGGTATGCGCTCTCTGGAGACTGCTTTCGATCTCGCTCTTCATGATCTCTATGGCAAGCTGAACGATATCTCCTTGTCAGATTATTTTGGTGCCAATTCGAAGAAGGGATGTATGACCTCCTTTACTATCGGTATTGATGAGAAAGATAAGATCCGCGCCAAGGTGCTAGAAGCTGAGCAATATCCGCTTCTCAAAATTAAATTGGGAAGTGACTACGACAGAGAGATCATCAACACCATTCGGGATGTGACCGATAAGCCCGTCCGGGTGGATGCCAATGAGGGGTGGAACCTGGAGCAAGGCAAGAAAATGTGTGATTGGCTGGCGCAGCGAAACGTAGAATTTGTAGAGCAGCCGCTACCAGCGGACGATCTTGACGATACGGCCAGGCTGCGGGAAGTGTCACCACTGGAGCTGATAGCGGACGAGAATTGTATCGACTCAAAAAATATCCCCGACATCGCCTACGCTTTTGACGGTATTAATATTAAACTGATGAAATGTGGCGGGTTGCGGGAAGCCCATAGAATGATCCAGATGGCGAAGGAGCACGAGTTGAAAATTATGCTGGGATGCATGGTGGAGACGTCTGTAGCAATCACCGCCGCCGCCCATCTTTCGCCTCTGGTGGACTATGCCGATCTGGATGGCAATATTCTTACCAGCAATGATCCATTCGACGGCGTTAAAGTAGAGGACGGTATGCTTATTCTTCCTGACGGTCCTGGATTAGGAGTGGAATTGCATCGATGAGAGTTCTCGGTATCGAACATATCGCCATCGCAACAGATGACCTCGACCGGGATGCGCCGTTCTGGTGCCATGTTCTGAATATCCCGCATCGCACTACGGAAGGTGTATCGGCTGAAGGGGTGATCACTGATATCTACGATACGGGACGAGGCAAGGTTGAACTACTATCGGAACTTGGGGAAGACTCACCCATCCGAAAGTTCCTGGAGAAGCGGGGAAGAGGGATTCATCACCTCTGTCTTGAAGTTGAGAAACTGGACGAGGCAGTTGCTGAGCTGAAGGCCAACGGCATCCGTCTTGTTTCTGATGAGCCGAGCATCGGAGCCGAAGGCTATAGAATCATCTTTGTGCATCCTGAGAGCGCCGGCGGGGTGCTGGTAGAACTGGCTGAAAAGCCGTAGCACTATCTCACAACATATATAGTCGGGTAAGTTTGACCATGTGCTCAGTCATGCTGATATACTACGAGAGATAGATTGACTTCAGCTCATCCTTGAGTCCGAGCAGGTATTCGATCTTCTCCAAACCTATAGATTCCTCATTCACCCTTTGAAACTCACGTTTTAGTTTGGACTGATCTTCATGAGTAAGACGACTGTCCGCCATGGGGTAGAGGATGTTATTTTCCTTATAGATATGATCTCTCAGCAGATAAACAAATCCTCGGGCATTGTCCACGAAGGTTGGGATTACCTTGTGATCACCTTCCCGGTACGATGTAGCAGCTTCTGCCATTTTCTTTACATAATCCCGTCCTACAGTATGTTCCGACAGCATAACAGCAATAGGGCCTTCTTCCGTGGAAAAACCCGCTTCTTCCATGGTGGAGAAAAGGAGATCCTCCTCCTTTCCGTGATGGCATCTGTCTGCAAATTCTCTGATGAATTCTACAATCTGTTCAAGATGATCTGAAGGGACTTCCTGGCCGGATTCAAGATTGTCACAAACCTTGGCAGTGATGTCAAGCATAGCTGTTATGGACTCGTGTTCATCAACAAGTTGTTCTGTCGGTTTCATTGGGGATTTCCTTTCTGTATAATTGTTAGAAATCAGCGTAGATCATTATTTAAATCTTGGCGGAAAATAGCTATACCTCCGTCATCAGACAAGCTGAACCGTCTCCCTCGGATTAGAGTTATAGACTACGGCGTAACGGTAACAATTTCACCATCTAGAGTTGCGCTGTACTCCTTAAGCGGTTCAGTAGCCGGCCCGTTTATGACACTGCCTGATGTGTTGAATCTGCTGCCGTGACACGGGCAGATGGAAACGCCATTCTTGAATTTTTCTATGACACAACTTTGGTGAGTGCACTCGCGGCTGTATGCATTGACGGTTGTTTCGCTGTCACGGTACAGTAAAATGCCTTTCTCGTCAAGGTCGTTTGCACTCAGCGCAAGGGAACCGCCTACTGAGGCGAGAGCCTGATTTTCCGGCAGGGAGAGGTCAATCGTGATTTTCACATCCTCTGAAGAGCCGGTTGGGCCGTCGTCTGAGCATCGCACCGTGAAGATCAGAGTGTAGCTGCCGAGAGCGATGCCGCCAATGCCGTAGAGGGATTTTTCCAGAAAATTTCGACGAGAGCAACGGTCAGTTTCTTTCGCAGTCATTTCTGTTTCACAAGCGCCGATCTCTGAGCTACTCAGCAATCCAAATCTGTTCAACTAAAAGATCGTCCTCACAGAGGATTCGGCCGGTGAACTGGTCGTCCTTTATGAATTCACCTACGCCTTCTGGTGTGCCTGTCATCAGAATATCTCCGTCCTCCAAGCTCAGGAAGCTCTTCGCCTCGTGGAGGAGTTCTTCCGGTTTGTAGATCATCAGTTCAATGCCGCCACGCTGCACCACAGTACCGTTTATCAACAGTTCCATGCTCAAAGTCGACAGCGGACTCTCGATCACTACGAAATCGCTAAAGACGGCCGCACCGTCAAAAGCCTTTGATTTCTCCCACGGTAATCCTCTTGATTTCAGCTTCGATTGAAGAGATCGCTTGGTGAGATCAAAACCTATACCAACGCCGGCTAAATTCTCATCTTGCACGATAAAGGATATTTCAGCTTCAAAGTGAAACCTATCATCATCCGCTGACCGAATATTATCGCTGATGGCCGAATTGGGCTTCAGGAAGATGACGGGCTCGGACGGCATTTGACTCTCCAATTCCCGTACGTGCTCCACGTAGTTCATGCCGACGCAGACGATCTTTGAGGGTACAATCTGATGCGAATCAAATGTGACGTTGTTCATCGAAATCTCTTTCCAGGAGAAGTCAGTCAGTTTCTTATATCAAAGCGATGTTCGGTTCCGCCGTATGTGATACCTTAATCCTCTTCAAATATATTACGCCGCTCTTCTACAAAACTACGCATAAATCGCTCTATTCCCTCATCGAGAAAAGTTCCGATATCCCACACTTCATCGGTGAGAATTTTCTCTTGATCCTCACGAATACAATAGGTGAATGCCTTTTCTGCCATTCCATCCATTCTGAAGATGGTCACTTCATTCCTGAAATACTGATCGCCCTCGAAATGATCGAGCGTCCTTAGAATCTCGTCACTGATGTCATAGTAGACAATACCCCTGACGATTCCCTCCTTCTTGGGAATGATGCCAGGATAATCTGTTCCACTCACACGGAAGATGCCGTAATTGTGTAGTTCAGCTTTTGTCCCATTGAACTTGTGACCTGTGACTGCTCGGATTACCTCGGGTGACTGGAGTGTGCCGTAGCAGAAGAGAGAATTACGCATGCATGATCTCCATATCAGCATCATACTGTGCTACCAATGCTACGCGCTGTGCCAGACCATAGGCGTTGATGGCTTCGGACTTCATGGTGTCTTAGGCCAAGTTTGATCGGCCTTGAGGTGTTTAATGATGTCCATGTGCTTTTCTTCACCACTTTTCTCCGCTACGGCCAGCCAGTAATCCAGCGGAGGACTGGTCCTTTCCTCAAGATTGTTGAGCATGGCGGCCATCATTTCGTGTGGACTCTTGGGCATGGCGACCTCCTCGTGCTATTTGTCTTCGATAATTTCAATCCTGTCTGAAATGTTCGGCACAACGCAGAGAAACTCGAAGGGTCGATCACCTTCTGTTCGGTACCAGTGGGGAGTTCCCGCCGGTATAAGCAAAACGTCCCCCGCCTCTACGCTGTACACTTTTTCGCCTATTCCTACCTTCGCTCGCCCCGTCAGGACATACTGCTCATGTTCAACAGCGTTGGTGTGTTTCGGCATCCCGCCGCCCGGTTCCATTGTGAATTTCCTCATGGCGAAGTTTGGGGCGTCCTCCGGTCCAATAAGTACCTGTATCGTCGTCTTCTTCCCCGATTTTACAGTCATGCCTTGGAAGGAACCACTGGGCGCGACCCGAGGTTTGAATTCAGACTTCATGATAACTGTGATGCTAACGAGGCGGGTTTATTGTGACTTCGCATGTGTTCAAGTCGTGGTCCGAGAGTCTCCTTTCGATCTCCAGGTGACGAATAGATACAGCAGGGCGGGGATAATGGTCACAAGAAAGAATTTTACCATAGGCTCGCCCATTGTGATTATGAAGAAGGCAAAGGCGGCGAAGATGATGAGGCCACTTCCGGCCACTTCCCACTTTAGCGCCACGATGAAGCCCGACAACATGGCTAGGTGCAGCGCCAGCGCGATCCAGACTTTGAGGGGAGGTGATTCTGAGGAGGGGGCGATGATCCATTCAGATACATGATCGACAAAGAATGCACCCCAGAATAGGAAAATTCCTACACCTGAGATGCGCGCCGTCCACCGGATAATGCTCATGCTCAGTTTTGTGTCAAACATGGATGTGGTTCAGGGAGCCGCCCTCACAGATAGGAACTATCCGAACATCATCTATTTGCTCAGGATAAGTATCTTGATATTTCGGAATTCAACAGGATGACTTTCGGCTTGGAAGGCGATATAGCCACTGTTTAGTATTTTATCATCCCTGGCCAGTTTTTTAGCGTCAGGGTCATTTTCGTCAAGCTGAGGTTCAGTATACTCTAATACGATCTCCCCGTTAACCTTGTGTTTGATCCCGGTGCTGCCCCTGACTTCCACTTCTATCTTTACCCACTGGTCACCGTG
>JASLRT010000104.1 GCA_030743815.1 Candidatus Neomarinimicrobiota bacterium
TCACTGGAAGCATTTTACAAGATGTACGAAAATCTCCCTACGCATTATTACTGGACCAATCCAAAGGAAGAGTATCCTTTACCTCTGGAGCACAGAGCTCACTGGCTTAACGAAGGGGAAGCGAGGAGTCGCGGCTTCGAATTATTCCTGCAGAAAAAAATGACACAGAACTGGCACCTTCTCCTCAGTTATGCGTGGAGCCACTCCCAGGCCAAGGATATGCGACTCTTCTTTACAGGCAGTGGATCATTGAATGATAAAGAACGGGGAGGGGAATGGTATGACTGGGATTACGACATTCGGCATCAGCTCACCTTTATCGGAGGGTGGAAAAAGAAGTTCCATAAAGAGGTGTGGTATCAGGAGTTGAAGAAGAAAAAATGGTTCCGGATAGCCTCAACGGTTCTGGGGCCTTTGAATCCTCTGGCAGATGAGGTTGAGCTGAATGTTCGTTTTGGCTACAATAGCGGCCGACCATATACTGAGCGGACCTACATTCCCGAGCTGCGGGACTGGGTAGCCACCGAGGATGCCAATTGGAACAGTCTTCGCTTCCCCGAGTACCACCGTCTCGATTTTATGTTCCTGCAGAGATGGATGCTTCCCAAAATGAATATTGTGGCCTATGTTGACATTATGAACATCTACGATCGCAACAATATCTGGGATTATGCCTACAGCTCGGACGGGACAAAAGAAGAGGTGTGGCAGTATAGAACCGTGCCCGTAGGCGGGGTGACGCTGGAATTTTAGAATGAAATGTTGTCACAGTGTATTCAAAGGATAGAAGCGGCATCGTGCTGACATACTTTCTCTGGATTATCCTGTTTGCAATACTGATTCTTTTTGCCGGCGCCATGGCGTGGACGCTGAAGCGCCCGCAGGAAGAGTCCGGCGAGAGCGAAGAGGATCTGGAGGAGTGGACCTGTCCATCCTGCGGCTTCCAGGTACAGATGGGGACGGAATGTATCTATTGCGGCGAGAAAAAGCCCATAGTGTAGGTTAAATATTCCTGGAGCAGTGCTGTTCGAAACAATTGAAAATGGCATAATCAAGAATCTGTTCTTGAAGATATTGGACAGACATACCCTGGAAGTGATCGCATTAATCATTTGTTTTTCACTTTCACCTTCCTCTATAAATTGTGTATAATCGTTTTGGATGAGACAGAAACGCTTATATGAACCGATGACGTTTTATACCAACATACTTCTGGCACTTCTCGCTATCTATTGCGGACTCCGGATCTCTGAGCTCTACTGGCAGAAGTTCCACCTGTTTCATTTTCATCTGAGCTGGACGTTTTACACTCTTGCGGCTGGGGCACTGCTGGGAGCCATCGCCCACGGCTTTAGCCCCAACTTTCCTCCTATACTCAAGATGCTTGTCTGGAAGGCGACAGTACTATCGGCCGGCCTGACAGCAATGTTTTTTGTCCTCACCTCTCTTGCGGCCGTGATGTCGTTTGAGTCCTACACCCTTCTACGCTGGATTCCCATCCTGGGACTGATAATCTACGCTGTTATCATCTGGCGCGACAGTCAGTTTATCCAGGCGATGAAGTTCACTGTGCCGGCTATGATATTCGTGCTGGCGGCAATGATCTATATATTCGGCACTACGAAAGATGCAGGGGCGGGAAATATCATCCTTGGACTTCTGATTACTTCTGTCGGGGCGGTACTCTGGGCGGTTCGTTTCTCCCTCCACTCTCACTTCAATCATAACGATATTTATCACCTTGTTCAGATGGTAGGGCTGTGGTTTATTTACAGGGGCGGGCTTGCTATTAAGAATATTCTCAACTGACGACGATCCCAAACCAATTTCCGCCCCGGGTCCGGGGTGAACTGGTTTGAGCAGACTGCATGATTAACTTCACCGATATTTCCGTGGAAAATGATAAATACGGCTTTCCATTTGTCGAGGGGCACTAATCGTTGTAAATTTCCCGGATTCCAATCAGGCAAAGTATGGATATTCAAGTCAGAGAAATCAACAGCTACACCCGCGAGATGGATATTAGCGCTCCCTGGGAAGAACTTCAGGAATCGTTTAACGTTAGCATCGATCGTTTTCGAAAGAAGGTAAAGTTACAAGGATTCCGCAAGGGGAAAGTACCCAAGAAGATACTGCTGCAGCAATTTTTGTTAGAGATTGAGGCCGATTTTGCTCAGCAAACTGTGGAGCAGCTCTATATTGAAGCCCTGCGGGAGAAGGGTTTTGTACCGGTGAACCGTGCTGAAATTGAGGCGGTAGATTTTAGTCAGGGTCAGCCGCTGACATTTACCGCCACTTTTGAGGTGGAGCCCACAGTAACCCTGCCGAAGTACAGCAAGAAAATGAAGGTCAACAAGAATGTCTATCAGCCTGATGAACAGGATGTGGACGATTTCATTGAAGAGTTGAGGCGCCAGTCGGCGCGGCTGGAGACCAACGAGACGGGATCGGTGGAAGGGTCATTGCTTTTTGTGGACATGCAAGAGCTCGATTTTTCGGGCGTTCCCATCATTGGACGAAAGGTAGAGGACAGGTATATCAAAGTAGGAGACGGTGTCTTCGGCGGTGAGAATCTTGATCGCCTCACCGGTTTGAAAGTCGGCGATACAGCTGTTGTAGATGTGGCATCACCAGATGGGAAGGAGTCTACCCGCTATCAACTCACTATCAAAAACGTTCAGGAAGAGATCATGCCGCGGGTAGATGAGGATTTCATTAAGAAAGTGGATGGGGAAGCAGAAACTGAAGAAGCGTTCCGCAGCAACATTATGGAGAGGATTCAGAAAAGGCTTGATCACGATGCTGAGGCGCAGTTCGAAGATGAAATTATCGCCTATTTTCTGCGCGAAACTGACCCTGAAGTACCACCCTCCATGATAGATGGCTACATCGATAATTCATTTGAAGATGCCCGCAACAGGAACGGTGAAACGCTCGATGAGGAACAGTTTCGCACTGAGATGAGACCGTCGGTCGTCAGGAATCTCAAGTGGTACCTGATCAGGAAAGAGTTGATCAGGGGTGAAGAAGTGTCAATTGCCGATGAACGGGTGGACGAGAGGATAGACGAAATCGTAGCAGCGGCGGGCAAAGAGTCGGGTCAGATACGGCGCTTTTATCGCAAGCAGTCAAACAGGGAACGCCTTCGGGAAGATCTTATGGATAGGGAACTGTTCGAAAAAATTAAATCGTATGCTAAAGTAAGCGAGGTCAAGATTGCGACAAGCGAGCTCCGCAAGCAGAAGAGCCTTGCTCAAGACAGGCCAGCATAGTGGAGGAGAGTATGAGCATTCAAGCACAAATTGTACCTATTGTAGTTGAACAGACAGGTCGTATGGAGCGGGCTTATGATATTTATTCCCGCCTGCTCAAAGAGAGAATTGTATTTCTGGGGACACCGGTTGATGATACGGTTGCGAGTCTTGTCATCGCCCAACTTCTGTTTCTGGAAGCGGAGAAAGCCGACAAGGATATCTCTCTCTATATCAATTGTCCCGGTGGATCTGTGACGGCGGGACTGGGAATTCTGGACACAATGAACTACGTCAAGCCGGATATTTCTACCATCTGTATGGGGCAGGCCTCCAGTATGGGCGCTGTTCTCCTGGCTGCGGGAACCAAAGGGAAGCGGTCAGCGCTGCCCAATGCCAGAGTGATGATCCATCAGCCGTGGGCCGGCATGCAGGGGACTGCCAGCGACATCCAAATCCATGCGCAGGAACTTCTCTCCATGAAGGATCGGCTCAATAAGATCCTTGCTGATCAGACGGGTCAGACACTCAAGAAGATCGGCAAGGATACGGACCGCGACTTTTTCATGACCCCCAAGGAAGCGAAAGATTACGGCATCATTGACAAAGTACTGGCGAGCCGGTAACTCCCGTTTTTGCACTATCATATTGCTAGATCAGAGAGAAAACAGATGATATTCAAGACGACTGATTTATACCCGTTGTGGATCGCTGTCTCACTTGTCTGCTGGAGCGAAGGCGGGGAACTGCCGCGGCATCAGGCGCATCCCTCCACTGAGATAGCCTCATTTTCCGGCAGGACTGTCAACTCGAATTCAATTAAGCGCGCTACAGTTTCTGACACGGTTACCGTCTGGTTTGAGGATTTCGAATCGGGAGCAGACGAATGGGCATTCGATCCTGGGTGGGCGCTGACGGATGAAGAGTCGTACAGTCCGATACACAGTGTGACAGCAGATGATGACAGTTTTGGTGCTGTCCTCTCGCTGATTTCGCCGTCAATCGCAATACCAGAAATTGAAAAAGATGAGAAGGTACATTTCAACTTTGCTGTCCGGGCTGACATTCCGGACTACAACGGCAGCGGCAGCGAGGGGCTGGAGGACAGCTACAATGTGGATGTGGCGAACGCCGATGAGATCCCGTGGCACCGTTCGGAATTCGAGGCGTTTGACGGCAAGTCGTGGTGGTGCGGCGATGAAAATCTGAACGGCTACGGTGACGGCTGGCTGCAGTTCCTCGATTCTCCCGCAATCGCGATTCCATCCAGCGGCGAGACCAAACTGACTCTTAAGCTTCAATATGCCATCGAAGCTTACGAAGGCGGGTCGACCTCTATCGACAACTGCCTTATCGACGGGTGGGACGCAGCTAATGTGCGCCTGTCTACGGATGGCGGTACCACATGGCAGGTGATCAGCGGGTCGCCCAACTATGCCTCAGGCAGCTGTTTCGGCTTCTTCCACAACGGTGAGAGCTGTTCCACGGCGGGATGGGGCGGCACGTCCAGCGGCTGGAAAGATGGATCGTTCGATCTGTCCGGGTTTGCCGGGAATACGGTTATCATCCGCTTTGCCTTCGGATCTGACCCGGAGTATTCCACTTCTGACGATGTATCACTCATTGGCTTCTTTCTGGACGATATTTCGGTGGACAATTCTGGATCCGGAAACCTGATGCTTGACAATGCCGACGATCAGGTGGTGATGCAAAATCAGGCCGGACTGGCGTGGCAAAATGTATTTTATGATTACGGCGGTGGCGACAGGCCAGGAGCGTTGCAGTGGGAGATCTATCAGCCCGGCTACCCCTACAATGGTAATGTCGATCTCGACCTGTCTGACTTTGCCGGCAAGAATATCCGCCTGCGGTTTCAGACCCACTTTGATGAGAATGATGACGGCGGTAACGGCAACGGGCTGTTCATCGATGACGTGCATGTCTGGAAAAAAATATTTTCACCGTTCTATCCCGTGCCGCAAGAACTGTCAGCTGAAGGTGGCGACGGAAAGGTGACGCTCACGTGGGACCCCGTTGAGACAGGCGTGGGGGGTGAGCTCTTTTACGACAGTGATGACGGTATATCGGGTGATGTCTTTACTGAAGGGATCTATACAACGCAAGGCTTCTTCTACGCCGGTGAATACTTTAACACAGCCTTTGGCGCTGAACTTGAGACGGCAAGGATTTTTGGCTACTTCAGCAACACCAAGACTTCCACCACACTGGCCGCTTTTGACGCCGTCGGCGGTAAGATAGAAAGCGAGCCCAAGTACAGCAAGACAGTCAAAATCGAAGCAGGCGAGTGGAACGAGATAGACCTTTCGTCCGATAGCTGGAGTTTCGAGGGTGAGTTTGTTCTCGCCATGGAAGTGGGTACCTACGAGAATGATTCGCTCATGTTTGTGGCGCTGGATGAGAGTGTTGCGCCTTCCGGCAACAGTTACACGCTGTTTGACGAATGGTTCGCGTGGCAAGATATAGCTGTGGCAAACGATATCTCAGACGGAGAGTGGGGCATTCGCGCCGTGGTGAGTCCGGGTGAGAGTTTTGCAGTGGCATACAATGTCTACCGCCGCAGTGAGGGCATATCTTTTGATGAACCGCTCCTGGCCGGGACGGGGGTGAGCGAGGCTTCGTTTATGGATTACGATGTGATGAACGGGCAGACCTATATTTACGCGGTCTCGGCCCTCTTCGATCTTGGTACCGCTGTGGTGGAAAGCGGTTTTTCGAATGAGGCGGCAGCCATTCCGCTGACGGCAGGAGCCTATATCTTGGCATACGATGACGGTAGCGCGGAGTCGGGCGCCACTTCGCTGGGAGAGGGTGGTCATTATGCCGTCAGGTTCACACCGACAGGTTATCCGGCGGGTGTACTGGAAGTGGAGTTGTACGCCAAAACCGGGGGCGGATCGGCCTGGGTCAGGTTCTGGGATGATGATGGCGATAACGGTTTCCCCGGGAATGAATTGGGGGGAGGCGTACTGGTCGAAGGGATCGTTGAAGGGTGGAATGAGATTTCTGTCACCGACCCTGATGTGACGGTAAATGACGGTGATATCTATATCGGCTGGGAGGAGACGGCCGATTCGCCAAATCTGGGACTCGACTTTAACGATGATGTAGACGGCCGCAGCCACTTTCGGGCTGCAGGTGGTTCGTGGGAGCCCCTCTCCAATCTCTACGCTGCTGACCTGATGATCCGGGCGCTGATGGAGGGTGCTGTGAGCGTCGCTTCGCCGCAATCTGACGCCGTGCCGCTGAAATTTTCGCTGGGACAGAATTATCCTAATCCGTTCAATCCGATGACGACAATTCCGTTCGCCCTGCCCCGGGAGGGCCGAGCCAGTCTGATTCTATACGACATTAACGGCCGCTCCGTAAAGACGCTCCTGGACGAACATATCCAAGCCGGTCAGCACCGTGTATTCCTCGATGGTAGAGATTTAGCATCGGGAATTTACTTCTGCCGCTTGACAGCCAGATCTTTCTCCGCCAGCAGAAAAATTGTCCTCCTGAAGTAGATGTTCATCCGGTGATTTCTGACCGGTCTACTGAGGGATCCCTTTGCTTATCTGTTGCATTTATCACAGTTTTTCTGTCCCGCATGTGTTAACTTATTTGATGATAGTCTATGAAGAATTACCACAGGAACACAGGGTCGGGATGCCCTGTGCGATGGTAGAAGAGATTATACAAATCCATCTCAGAGACTAAGTGCCGAGACAGCTGAGATGACTTCATGAGAATAGTAAGAACGATCGTTGTCCTTCTTTTCATGACCGGATCGCTCCTGGCCATCATTGCCAAACCGGGGATCATCACCAAGCGGCAGCCGGACGGAACAGAGATCCAACTTGTGTTGCAGGGTGACAAGTGGCAGCACTGGTACGAAACCGCTGCAGGATACTCGGTAACGGAAAACGAAGAGGGTGAGTGGGTATACGTTCAGCAAGTGGTTGACGGTAGACTGGTCCCCGGCGCTGTCAAAGTTACAGGCAGGATAGAAATTGATAGTGAGAAAGTGCGTGATTTGCCAAAGCATCTCAAGCCGCTGAGAAGGGCGATTTCCGGCGCATTGCCGGCCGTGGATATTGCCGCAACCGGCGTAGAAGATTTCAATATTCCCGTATTGCTGATCAATTATCCTGATATGGAGCACAAGTACCGCAAACAGAACTTCCTTGAAATGATGAATGAGGATAATTACAAAAATACGGGGAGCTTCCGAGATTACTTTAGTGAAGTATCTTATGGTCAGTTTATGACCATGGCTACCGTTCTCGGCTGGTTCACGGCCGAGAACGAGCACGACTATTACGCGGAAGAGGCGACCAATGCAACCAATCGGCAGGTCGACCTGGCGCGTTACGCGGTTGATCAGGCTGAGGTGGCGGGCATTGACTGGTCACAGTACGATAATGATGGCAACGGTCGTGTGGATGGTGTTGTCATTATTCACGCCGGAAGAGGTGCTGAAGAGGGTGACGACTCCAATATCTGGTCGTTCAAGGGAGATCTGAGACACAATAACAAACAGATTCAGTACGATGGGGTTTGGATTGACGTATTTTCCATGCAGCCGGAGAAGTATCACAACTCCATGAGCAGTATTGGCGTATTCGTTCATGAGTACGGACATATAATTGGTCTCCCCGATCTTTACGATACCGATGACAGTTCAGATGGTATTGGTAACTGGGGTCTGATGGCCGGCGGCGGATGGGGCGGTGACGGTGGTTCTCCGTGGAAGCCGTCGCATCCCTGTGCCTGGGCTAAGATTAAGCTTGGATGGCTGGAGCCGACCGATATTGACTCGTTTACGACCGATCTGGAGATTGTGCCTGTAGAGAACAGTCCTGTTGTCTATAGAATCAAAAGTTCAACTGACAGTTCGGAGAGGTTTCTTCTATCCAATCGTCGCAAGACAGGTTTTGACGAGAATTTGCCTGAAAGCGGTCTTTTGATTTGGCACATCGATACGGAAAAGACATCGCACTGGCCCGGGTCCAACAACATCAACAATGACGAACCCCACTATGGCGTCGGCCTGGAACAGGCTGATGGACGCTTCGATCTTGAGAACGGCAGCAACCGCGGTGACAAGGGCGATCCGTATCCCGGTATGATAGGAAATCACATCTACGACAATGAATCAATGCCCAACTCTCGGAGCTACTATTCCGAACCGTCGTATGTTGCGGTCTACGATATTGCCGAAGAGGGAGATCTCATAAAAGCTAAAGTCTGGGTACCGAACAGTGAAGTCCCTTATCTCACTCTGGAATCGTACAGTTTTCAGATTATTTCGGGCGACGATGATGGACTGATCAATCCGGGAGAGACGGCGGCCCTGCGCGTGGTGCTGGCCAATTCAGAGAATGCAGGTGTGGCTGCCGGTGTATCCGTTGAAGCGTCGGCCGATGACCCCACTCTGTCAATTATATCCGGCGTAGCGAATTTCCCTGACATCAATCCCGGTGTGACAGGGGTAAACATAACCGAAAAAATTGAATTTGTCATCGCCGCCGGTATTACGCCGCGCACCATACCGCTGCATTTACAAGTTTCCTCGGGAGAGGGAGCAACTCTTTTTGAATTTCAGCAGACAGTTGACGTAGAGGTTGTTCTTGATCAGGAAGGTTTCCCTTTTGTAGAGTCCGGGGCGGTCATGGTTGCGCCGGCCATCGCCGATATCGACCTGGACGGAGATCCTGAGATAGTGGCCGCATCTGACGACTTTGACCTCTACGTGATTGGTTCCAACGGCGAACTGAAGTGGACTTTCGCAACGGGGAACAAGATTCGGTCAACGCCTGCCATCGGGGACCTGGAAGGTGACGGCACTGTGGAGATCGTTTTTGGTTCTGTGGACAAGAATCTTTACGTTCTTGATGATTCAGGCAAGGTCAAATCGCAGTACGAGGCCGAAGGTTTTATCAGGTCCACAGTTGTACTCAAGGATATGGACAGTGATGGTGATCTTGAGATTATTTTCGGTGATCTTGCCAGGAAGCTGTATGTGATCAATCACGATGCAACTGACTACGGTTCATTTCCTGTAGATATGGGCGAGTCGCTCATGACGTCGCCGGCCGTGGGTGATCTCGATGGCGACGATGCAAGTGAGATTGTGGTGGGGACGTGGCAAAAGAACGTCTATGCTCTGAAAAGTGACGGCTCGGTTGTTGCTGGGTTTCCCTACGCTACCGGCGGCAAGATCGATACCGATCCGGCACTGGCTGATTTGGACGGCGACGGCAAGCCTGAAATCATCGTCGGCTCGGCTGACGATAAAGTGCACGTGATTCAGTGGGACGGGAGCGCTCGCTTCGTATACGCAACGGGGGCTGACGTCCTCGGGTCTCCGGTGGCAGATGATCTCGACGGCGACGGCTCGCTTGAAATCTTCTTCGGTAGCAACGATCAGCTGTTCTACGGCATTGACAGCGATGGCAACGATCTTCCGGGCTGGCCGCAGCAGGTAGAAAGCAACGTCCAGACGGCGCCCGTCTTCTTCGATTTTGACAATGACGGTGTCGCCGAAATCGTCAGCGCCGAAAGGGGTGGTCTGTTGTCTGTCTTTAGTCTGAGCGGAGAACGCCTGCCAAATTTTCCCGTGGAAATCTCGTCGCCGGTGCAAGGCTCCTTCACTGTGGCAAATGTGGACGGAGATGGCGACGCAGAGATCGCCGTGGGAACAGGGAGAGGTATTGAACTGATCGATATCAAGAGTTCCTCCGGCATAGGATATTACTGGAGTAGCTACAGGGGCGGTCCGCACCGGACGGGATTTCTTGGCGATTCGAAGCTCATAGTCGACGAAAAATTTGTTATATTGCCGGCGTCGTTCCAGCTCTATCAGAACTATCCCAATCCTTTCAATCCCGCGACTGCCATCCGATACGATCTGCCGCAGCAAGCGGATGTGGAGCTGACGATCTATAATGTACTGGGCCGTCAGGTGGCAGTAGCAGTTAACGGTTGGCGGGAGCAGGGT
>JASLRT010000105.1 GCA_030743815.1 Candidatus Neomarinimicrobiota bacterium
CGTCCCATTTCCTTGGCCACACTTTTAGACAAGCCAATCACACCAGCTTTGGCAGCAGCATAATTCGATTGGCCAAACTTTCCCCGGAGGGCGTTAATGGACGAAATGGTAATGATTCGGCCAGATTTCTTTTCCCTGAAAGTGGGAGCTGCGGCCCGAATATAGTTGAAAACACCTTTTAAATCAGTAGCAATGACTTCGTCCCACATTGTTTCTGTCATTTTCCAAATTACCCTATCCTGATTGGCGCCGGCATTATTCACCAGAATATCCAAGGTTCCAAATTTTTCAATGACCTGGTCTACTATTTCTTGAGCTTTAGCATAATCTGCCATATCTGCCTGAAAATATATACCCTTCACGCCCATTGATTCTATTTCTGCAAGAACTGTTTCCGCCCCTTCCTTATTGCTGTGATATGTGAAAGCGACATTCGCACCTTCTCCTGCTAGACTCTGAACGATGGCTGTACCAATCCCGGAGCTTCCCCCAGTTACTAATGCTGTCTTTCCTTCCAAGCGTTTGCTCATAAAATCTCCATAATTTTCCTGTTAGTTGTTTTTCCACCCTTTTTCTTTGTAATAATCCTTGACCATTCTATCAATATCTATCGTCGTCCCCTTCGCCGGTCCATCTGGAATGGGGTAATCCACAAAGCGGGCAGGAAGAGTGTCATCTTCTGGTTGGAGGCCTTCGCGAATGTTGAATTCTCTTTCGACTTGGCTGACATAGGAACAGATTTCCCAAAGTTGTTGCGCCTTTATATCACGCCCTAGCAGCCCTGAGTAAGCCTCTGCTGCGAAATCAAAGCCGATGACATCCACCATACAACAGGAAATATTCTTGCAAAGAGTCATGCTGTCAGAAAGAATCCCCATATGTTCGGCATAGTTAACCAATACCCCTTTCCCCTCCTCTTTTAATCTATGGGCCGCATCCCGGTTTCCTGTACGCTTCAGAGCCAATTCCTCATCTCCTGTCAATTCAATAGACGGTTCGCCGCGATAGTGATCTCCGCCCCGGGAATTGACAGCATTCATGAGAGCATATCCCTTAATCCCCCGGGGATCAGCAGAAAACAGTTCTAACCCCTTCACTTCGGCTGTCAGTTTTTGCGCTTCTTCACCAAATTGCTTTGCTGCACGCTTTGTCCCTTCCGCCAACAGGTCACCTATTCCCTCCCTGTGAGCAACCATTTCAGGGAGTCGAAGCAGGGCTTCCTTCGAACCCCAAGATAGATCTATATCGCCAACCTCCGCATCCGATACTATTCCTTCGTGTCTGCATTCCATAAGCCAAGCGATGACTTCTCCCATACTGATGCAGTCGAGCCCAAGCCTATTGACTGTATTGGATACAGCTACAGCCAGTTCCAAATCGGGATTTCCACATTTAACGGTAAATCCCGCCTGGGCCTCATACTCTGGGCCTTCTCCTTCATTATACTTTGTATATGTGTAGCGAGAACAATAGATATTGCAGTTATAGCACGATTTCGCTTTTACGACATGTTCGCAGCGTAGAGCCGTACCATTGACTTTTTTTAGGTCATCAAAAAGAGCTGTTCTGTAGTGATAAGCTGGTAACACGCCCATCTCTGCTAGTTCATCCATGATTTTTGTTGTTCCAAACTTATGCCGGTCTTCAAACTCATCGTTCTCTTCAATCCTCTGTTTGAACTGTTCGCATGTATTCTTGAACCGTTTTGGATCTACGGCTGTTACTGGCTTACTACCCCGGACAACAATAGCTTTGAGTTTCTTCGACCCCATAACTGCCCCCATTCCTGTCCGACCGGCAGCCCGAGCGAGATTGCAGGAAATTATTGAGTATCGAACTAGGTTCTCTCCGGCGGGACCAATGGCGGCAACCTGGAGATCAGGATCGTGAAGTTCATCTTGAAGCTGGACGGTTGTCTCTGTGATGTCCAGGCCCACCAAGTGTGAAGCGTCACGGAGTTCTACTTTGTCATCGTCGATAAAAAGATAAGTCCACCTGTCTGAAGCTCCTGTGAAAACAATTTGTTGATAACCGGCCCACCGTAGCTCCGGGGCGAAAAATCCTCTGGCTCCCGAATCTCCTAGAATCCCCGTAAGTGGACTCTTGGCGCTGGCGATAAATCGGCAGGTTCCGATCAATTCGCTTCCTGTAAGTGGTCCCACTGCAATACAAAGAATATTCTCTGGCCCCAGTGGATCTATCCCGGGCTTTAATTCATTCATTAGTGTGATACTGTTCCATGTTCGCCCTCCAATTCCATTATCTGGTGTTTGACTTTTTTCGACCTTGCCGTAAGTCAGATCCACTCGCAGACTTGTTCCTCGGCAGATACTCACGAATCTACCCTCAAGCCATCCTTCCATTCTTCGCGGATTGGTTCACCCTGCACGGAAACGTAATTCGCACGTTTCTGATTGGGATTTCCATCAGTCTGGAGGAAGGATACCAGACTACTGTCCCGGTGATCTTCGATGTATGAGAGAGCGCCGCTGGGGCAGGCGGTCACGCAGGAAGTGGCACCATCACACAGATCACAATAAAGAGGCAAGTGATCGTAAAATCCGATAGCACCCACCGGGCATGCATCCACACAGATTTGGCAGGACGTGCATAAATCTTCATCCAGAATTATTTCGCCTTTGTCGCCTACAGACAATGCCGTAGTGGGACACTCTAAACAGGGTTTCTCCAAGCAACTGAGGCAGGCAATGGCCATCTCCAAACCTACACTTTCCAGCTTGGCGACACGAATGCGGGACATAGCCCGGGTGACACTGCCAAAGTGAAACGAGCTGCAAGCAACCTCGCACATGCGGCAACCCACACAGATTCGAAGCTCACAATGGATCATGGTTGTAAGCCTTCATAATCCTTGCACCAATTTATTATTCCAAAATGGATGATTCTATCTATCAACTATTTGTCCACTTCGGCTTCCGTTTCTCCAAAAAAGCTTCTATACCTTCATTAGCATCGTGAGTTTCCATTAATTTGGTTGTGTATGTCTCAGCAAGTTTGTCCAGACTCACAGATAAGTTTTCGTTAAATGCCGTCCGTGCTGCGCGGCTGGCAAAACGCAGAGATGATGCACTCTTTCCCAAGATGTGTTTTTCGACCCAGTTATTGGCACCATCTATCATTGATTGTTGGCTCTCAAAAAGCTGCGTCCCCAAACCGGAAGACATAACCTCATTAGGTTTCATGCTCCTGCCGGAAAGAAGCAATTCATCGGCTTTGG
>JASLRT010000106.1 GCA_030743815.1 Candidatus Neomarinimicrobiota bacterium
TACGTGGACAATAGTTGCTTCAGATGGCGGAATGGACACATATGCATCTAACGGTCCGTTCCAGCTTACCATAGACGCCAGTGCTTATGCTGTTGATGATGAGGCGGTGCTGCCTGAATCATTTGCCCTCCACCCTAACTACCCCAACCCTTTCAACCCCACCACCACAATCAGCTATGATTTACCAGAACAAGCTCAGGTAACCCTTGGCATCTACGATTTACTGGGTAAACAGATAAAGACCCTTGTCAACCAGTCACAGGATGCTGGCAATAAGATAGCTGTGTGGGACGGGACTGATGGTTTGGGTAGACAAGTCAGTGCTGGAGTTTATCTCTACCAGATACAGGCTGGTGAGTTCAGTCAGACACGGAAGATGGTGCTGTTGAAGTGACAGGGGTACGGTCGGGATGAAAGAAGCACCCACAATGATAAAGTCATGACTGTAAAGGACCTCGCCGAGGGACACGTGGTGCGCACCTTTATTGCAGAGCATAAAGTGATCCTGGAATATCTCGAAGAAATCGACTCTATTGTAGGCGAATTGGCTACTCTCACCTCCCCGGATGACCGACCGCATATCATTGATGAACTCCATGAAGTAATTTACGACCTTGACTCAACCACATCACATCAGCTACGGGAAGAAGTTCTTTTTACGGCCCTTGAAAAACACGGCTTCACAGATTGGCCCCACATCCTCCGGTTGGAGCATGAAACGTTTCGATATATAAAGGGAAAACTCGTGAAAACGCTGACTCAATTCACGGGTGAGGATTTTAAAGGCTACCAGGCACGCATAGATTATTATGTGAAAAGTATCAGCCGTGTGCTTCGTGAGCACGGTAAAATTGAAAATGAGCAGATTTTTCCTAAAGCTTTGCAGATCATTTCCGACCCTGAAGAATGGGACGACTTGAAAAAGCAATGTGACCGTATCGGCTACTGCAGTTTCACCCCTCCTGAAGTGCGGTAGCAGCATTGCCCCTAAGATCTCAGGCTTCAAGAATCGTGATATAATTTTTTGAGAAAAAAGTGGTATGAGGGGTATTCTTGTCTTTAACCACCTCGCGTTGTAAACTTTCATGACTGTTCCCTTTTTGTGTTTCTACCGCTGATTTTGTTGAGGAACTTCAGGCAGAGGATAAATCCATGGAGTACATTTTTACCATTGATCTCGGCACCTCCGGACCCAAGGTTGCTTTAGTATCGACGGAAGGTGAAGTGGTCTGCTGTGTGAAAGAGCCGACCCGTGTGAATCTGCTTCCCAACGGTGGTGCGGAACAGTCGCCGGATGACTGGTGGCGCGCCATCACGGCCGCCGCCGATAAGGTGTGGCAGGAGTCACCGGTCTCACCGTCAGATGTGTCAGCCGTCGCATGTTCAGCTCAGTGGTCGGGCACGGTCGCTGTAGATCAGAAAGGCAACCCGCTTCACGATGCCATCATCTGGATGGATTCCCGAGGCGCTCCATATATTCAGCAGATCACTGATGGATTGATCAAAGTTGAAGGATACGCACTAAGCAAGATCGTTACGTGGATCCGCAAGACCGGCGGCGCGCCGGGAAAGTCCGGCAAAGATCCCATCGCCCATATTCTCTTCCTGAAGAACGAGAAACCGGATGTTTACAGCCAAACCTTCAGATTCCTTGAAGCAAAGGACTATCTCAACCTCAAGCTGACGGGACAGTTCTCCGCCTCTTTCGATTCGATCACGCTCCATTGGGTAACGGACAGCCGTGATATCGACAACATTCACTACGATGATCAACTCATGGAAATGGCGGGTATCGAACCAGCCAAGTTGCCGGAATTGCGCGCTTCTACTGATATCTTGGACGAACTCCTCCCCGGTCCGGCAGAAGAGTTGGGCGTGCCGGCGGGGCTCCCCGTTGTGATGGGAACACCGGACATCCAAGCCGCTGCCATCGGCTCCGGTGCTGTCATGGACTTCGAGCCTCATCTCTACGTAGGTACCTCGTCTTGGATCACGTGCCACGTGCCATACAAGAAGACGGACCTCTTCCACAACATGGCGTCGATCCCGTCGGGCATCCCCGGGAAGTACTTTATCGCCAATGAGCAGGAGACGGCCGGAGCGTGCCTCGATTTCCTCATCAGGAATGTAATGAATCACGCCCTTCCGCAGGATGATTCCATACCAGATTCGCTTTACACAGAGTTGAATAGTGCGGCAACTGCCATTCCAGCCGGCAGTGATGGTCTGCTGTTCCTTCCCTGGCTATACGGAGAAAGGACCCCAGTGGAAGATCACACCATCCGGGGAGGATTCACCAACCTGTCACTCAGCCACGGCAAGGGACATCTGGTCCGCTCGGTTATGGAGGGCGTCGCACTGAATGCCCGCTGGCTGCTGAAATATGTGGAGAAGTTTGCCAGAAAGCGGATGGACAATATTCACTTCATCGGTGGCGGCGCCAATTCCGCCGTGTGGTGTCAAATCATGGCGGATGTTCTGGGACGGACCATTCTACAGGTGAAAGATCCGCTTTATGCAAATGCCCGTGGAACCGCCGCGCTGGCGGCCGTGGCGCTGGGAGAAACAAGTTTTGAACAATTCGGCGCTAACATCCAGATCGCGCAAACATTCCACCCAAACGGTGAGAATGCCACCCTTTACGAAGACCGGTTCGACGTCTTCCTGAAAGTCTACAAGCAGAACAAGAAGATACACGCTCATCTGAACCGGCAGCAGACTGAATAATGGATTTAGACCACCCCTTAATCAAGAGACTCAACAAACTCAACCCCCGTTTGATTGCGTTCATTGAACGGCAGCTGCGACGCTCGTCGAAAGTGCAGTCCGAGATATCCAGGGAGCAGGATAAGATCATGACGGAGCTAGAGGAATCTGTCAAGCCGTATGCTGGAGATTTCGAGCGGCATTTGTCACTTCCTGAAACCGGTATAGGGCGCGAGAATATTTTGGAAGAGATGCGGAAAATCAGTGGTAGAGAACAGGAGCGGTGGCAGGCTGGATATGTTTCCGGAGCAGTGTACCACGGCGACGAGAGCCATATTGACTTCCTTAATCAGGTCTATGCTCTCCACTCCCAGAGTAACCCGCTCCATTCTGACCTCTTCCCCAGCGCCAGCAAATACGAATCTGAAATTGTCTCTATGACAGCCAGAATGCTGGGGTCGGCAGGGACAGATGATGAGGTCTGCGGTGTAGTCTCGTCAGGCGGGACGGAGAGTATCCTTCTTGCCATGAAAACCTACCGCGACTGGGCACGAGAGAAGAGGCGAATTCGCCGGTCGGAGATGGTCATTCCGGTAACGGCCCACGCCGCCTTCGACAAAGCGGGAGAATACTTTGGCATTAAGATCAGGCGGGTACCCATCAATGACAAATTCCAGGCAGATGTGAAAGCCGTGCGCAAGGCAGTCAACGCAAATACTGCGGTGATTGTGGGCTCCGCGCCAAACTTCCCCCACGGTATCATCGATCCCATTCAGGAGCTTTCTGAAATCGCAGTGGAACGGGGAGTCGGATTACACGTGGACGCCTGCCTGGGAGGATTTGTCCTCCCGTGGGCTGAGAAGTTAGGGTATCCGGTACCGTCATTTGACTTCCGGTTACCGGGTGTCACTTCCATCTCCGCCGACACACACAAGTTCGGCTATGCCGCCAAGGGAACTTCAGTAATCCTATACCGGACACCGGAGCTGAGGCACTTTCAGTACTATACCATCGCGGACTGGCCCGGCGGATTCTACTTCTCCCCTACCTTTGCCGGCAGTCGCCCCGGTGCCCTGACTGCTGCATGCTGGGCCGCCATGCTCTCCATGGGGGAACAGGGATATCTCAATGCAACCGAGGCTATCCTGGGAACAGCCGACAGAATCAGAAAGGGGATTGAGGAGATACCGGAACTGACCGTATTTGGAAATCCCCTCTGGGTCATCGCCTTCAGCTCGGAAGAGATTGACATTTACCGGCTCATGGACGTCATGACAGAGAAGAGCTGGAACCTCAGTGGACTTTACAAACCGTCCTGCGTTCACATCTGTACCACGCTGCGGCACACACAGCCCGGCGTAGCGGAAAGGTTCATCGCCGACCTGAAGGAAGCTGTGGCACAGGTAAAGGCAAATCCGAAAGAAAAAGGAGGAATGGCGCCGGTGTACGGCTTGGCCGCTACCCTCCCGTTCAGAGGAGTGGTGAAGGATCTATTAAAGCGATATCTGGACCTGTACTATAAAGCGTAGAGTAAAACGTGCATCAGTTTGACTGATCAATGTCTTCCACGTATCAAACAGCAACTCCTCGTTATGGGTAGACTACCGCTTGTACCAGGGGTACTATTCAACTCCCCTTGAACGCGTTGATTTTGTGACCCCTTTGTGAGTACTTTCAGCACCATGACGAAGAAGAAACTCCAATCTGTAGACGCGGTCCAGGAGTGGTTGAACGATCACGATTATATCGCCGACCGTTCTCTGGCGACATCCATCTACCTGATGCTCAAGATGGAGAAGCCGCTTTTCCTTGAGGGCGAGCCGGGCGTCGGCAAGACGGAAGTGGGTAAAGTCCTCTCCCAGATGCTGGGTACAGAACTGATCCGGCTGCAGTGCTACGAAGGGCTGGACGTCCACAATGCGGTTTATGAATGGAACTATTCGCGGCAGATCCTTCAGATTCGTCTCATGGAGGCGGCTGGTGAGAAGGACAGAGAAACGATTACTCACGAGATTTTCGGCCCGGACTTTCTTATCCAGAGGCCTCTGCTTAAGGCGGTGGATAACCACGCCGCCAGCCCCCCCGTTCTCCTCATTGACGAACTCGACAGGGCTGACGAAGAGTTCGAGGCATTCCTTCTCGAGATTCTCTCTGATTTTCAGGTAACCATTCCAGAGATCGGCACCGTTGTGGCGAAAAAGAAACCGAAAGTGGTCATCACTTCTAATCGTACACGGGAGATTCATGACGCCCTCAAACGGCGGTGTCTCTATCACTGGATCGCTTATCCCTCTTCCGAACGGGAGTTCGAAATCGTACAGCGCAAAATTCCAAAGATCAACGAGTCTCTCGGCAAACAGGTCGTCGCTTTTGTGCAAGCCCTCAGGGAGATGGATATCTACAAACTTCCAGGCATCGCGGAGACTCTCGACTGGTCCAACGCCCTCATCAAGCTCGGTACGAAAGCGCTCACTTCTCAGATTACTGAGGATACACTGGGCACGTTATTGAAATACCAGGATGACATCGAGAAGGTCAACGGGGAGGTGACACACGGCCTTGTCCAGCGGGCAATCGCTGAGGCTGATCTTATTCCGTCGTAATGATCAGGCCGGGGCCTTTGGAGTGAAATGATGAATCCCGAAGTTTCGGGAGAAATCACTTCTAACTTATCCTGCAACGATTCATCCGCACCTCACAGATTCATCGTTGCACTCCCGCCAAATTCTGATGCTGGATTGAAAGTTTCGCGAGCGGTGCATTACTGATAAACATAACCGTGTCTGCCGACGTCCAATCCCGCCTCCACGAGACGATCATGGTCTTTGCCCGCTTTCTGCGTCAGGCAGGGTGCGAGATCGGTACCGGTGAAATCCTGAGTGCGGTGGAAGCTGCTTCCATTGTCGGCGTCCAGCAGCGGGACGATTTCAAGGAAGCGCTTCGATCTACCCTCATTATCAACCACAAACTGATCCCCCTCTTCGATCAACTGTTCGATATCTACTGGCGCAATCCTGACAAACTCGAGAACGTCTCCGATATTCTGAGAAAGTTGTATGAGTCCCGGCTGGCACAGGCTGAATTGGAAAGTATGAAACGAGACGATCGACAGCTCCGTGTCAGTGAGGTGGATTCGTTCAGGTCAAGGGAGGAGAACGGCGAAGAGAGTGCCGCTGACGAGCAGACAACGTATGACCTCTTCATGTACAGCCGGGAAGAGATTCTCAGGGCGAAGCACTTCGAATCCTATTCGAAAGAAGAATTGAATGAGGCAAAAGAGTTGTTAAAGAGATACCGATGGAGCTTCGGTGAAAAGAGGCTGCGCCGATTGACTCCGGGCCACAGAAGATACCGCCTCCATATGCGCGGTACCATCAGAAGAAACATCTTCCCGACACAGGATTTCGCTAGACTGGCCTGGCGTCAGCGCAAGAAGAAACCGCGTCCTCTCGTCGTTCTTCTTGATGTGAGCGGTTCCATGGAGAATTACACCCGCATACTCATTCAATTCGTTTATACTTTAGCGGGCATCAACCGGCGGTTAGAAGCTTTTACCTTCGGAACACGCCTGACGCGCATCACCCACTATTTGAGACAGAAAGATGCCGATACCGCCGCTGAACTGGTGTCGCGAGCCGTGGAGGACTGGTCAGGCGGTACGCGGATAGGCGAGGCCGTTGAGGAGTTTAATCTGCTGTGGGCGCGGCGAGTGTTAGGCGGCGGGGCCGTTGTCCTGATCATCAGCGACGGCTGGGACACGGGCGATCTGGATACGCTGAGAAACGAAATGGACCGCCTCCACCGCAGTGTCCACCGGCTCATCTGGCTCAATCCCAATCTCGGATACGAAGGATACGAACCGCTGACACAAGGAATTCAAACCATCGCCCCCCACGTTGACCAGTTTCTGCCCGTCCACAACCTCCAGAGTCTCATCGATCTGGGGCATGTCCTGGCAGACCTCATACGTCCCCGCTCACTGACACCTTTCCAAGTCGCGTCCCGGGCTGAGGCATGATCCTTTCGGCTACCATTCTCGCAGCCGGTGGTTCGATCCGCATGGAAAGCGATAACAAGCTTCTGCTGCACCTTGGCGACAAGACCATCATTGAGCACGTTTGCGATGCCGTGGCGCATGGCGGCTTCGAACCCATCATCGTGGTGACGGGCTACGACGATGAACATGTCCGTGAGACCCTCAAAGGGAGAAATGTGGAGTTTGTCCACAATGAGGCTTGGAAGGCGGGAATGGCCGGTTCCATCAGCACCGGCGTGGCGGCCCTCCCGAAGAGTGTTGACGGCAACCTTATTGTCCTCGGTGACATGCCGTTCCTCACCCCTTCGACTCTTGATATACTCAGAAAAGAATTCATCAGCAACTTCGGCGAAAGAATCATCTACCCAAGTCATGACGGTCAGCAGGCGAACCCTGTTCTGTTCCCCAAGCGGTACTTTGGCGAAATCATCGCCGCCGAGGGAGAGAAAGGATGCAAGTCGGTCTTGAAGAAACATGTAGAGGACGCTGTGCCTGTCACCATCGAATCGAATGACGTGATACTTGACTGCGACACAAAAGAAGACTACTTTCAGCTGACGAAACTCATGGAGACCTAACCGTTATGTCAAGACATCAGGAGATATTCAATCGGATCACTGAACTTGAGAGGGAAGAAGATCCTTTTGCCGTGGCAACCGTTATCATGTTACAGGGATCTTCCTCAGGGAAAGTTGGCGACAAAGCGATCTACGGCAAGAACGGCAAGCGAGTTCTGGGCTACATCGGTGGAGGCTGCATCGAAAACAGGGTGGCAAAAACAGCTCTGGAGAGCTTCGCCGACGGAAATCCGCGAATCGTCAATATTGATCTGGATAGCGATGAAATGGGGATGGGCATCCCCTGTGGAGGAAATATGGCAGTAATAGTGGAACCTCATTTGAAGGTCCCCTCTCTTCTCATCAGAGGCATGGGACGAGTGGTGGAGGTGTTAGCTGAGCTCGGAACGCTGCTCAACTTCAAGACTTTTGTACAGACCCAGGAAGATGAGACAGGTCAGTACTCGGAAAAGGTCAACGTCATAACGAAGCCTCTCGACTTGGAAGATCTCGATTTCGATGTGAACTACTTCGTCCTGGCGACACACCACCGGGACGACGACAAGCTCGCCCTCGAGGCGCTCAAGCGCAGTATCCCTTACGTGGCGGTCATCGCCAGCGGGAAAAAGACGGGGATCATCACTGACTATCTCAGGGAGAACGGCATCACGGATGAAGACTTAGAGCGGTTCCATGCTCCGGCGGGACTCGACCTCAGCGCCAAGACAGCGGAGGAGATCGCCCTCAGCATCATGTCCGAAATGGTGATGCACCGCAACGGCGGCACCGGCCACCCCATGCGGACAACAGCGGCAACTGACCAGAAGGTAATAAAAGAAGCGCCGTAAAGGTCCTCTCGTCAGGGTCTGGAGAAGAGTTGGATAAAAGTGTAGAGGGCGTTCGACTACCACCCCATAAA
>JASLRT010000107.1 GCA_030743815.1 Candidatus Neomarinimicrobiota bacterium
TCATTCGGCAAAAGTGATAACAGAACAATGATCCACTGCGAACTTAAGATTTGTGTGGGTTGCCGCATGTGCGAAGTTGCGTGTAGTGCGTTTCACTTCGATGGTGTCACCCGGGCCATGTCCCGAATTCGTGTTGCAAAGCTGGAAAATGTGGGTGTGGAGATGGCCATCGCCTGCCTCAGCTGCCTGGAAAAACCGTGCCTCGAGTGCCCCACATTGGCACTCACGGTAGGAGACAATGGAGAGATAATTCTGGATGAAGATTTATGTACGTCCTGTGAAATCTGTGTGGAAGAATGTCCAGTGGGTGCCATTGGATTTTACGATGACCTACCCCTTTTATGTGATCTGTGTGATGGTGCTACTTCCTGCGTGACCGCCTGCCCCAGCGACGCTCTCTCGTACATCGAAGATCATCGGGACAGTAGTCTGGCATCCTTCCTCCAAGCTGATGGAAATCCCAATCAGAAACGTGCGAATTACGTTTCCGTGCAGGGTGAACCAATCCGCGAAGGGTGGAAGAACGGTTTGAGGGTTGATTCATGAGTATCTGTAATGCGACCAGTCTGCGGGTAGATCTGACTCATGGAAAGATTGAGAAAAGTCAAACACCAGATAATGGGATTGGAGGGCGAACTTGGAACAGCGTCACGCTGATGAATGAATTAAAGCCCGGAGTAGATCCGCTTGGACCGGAAAACATTCTATGTATTGGTGTAGGGCCACTTACCGGAAGCGAGTTGATCGGAACCTGTCGATTCATCGCCAGTGCCAAGAGTCCGCTCACGGGGATTCTAGGCGATTCGGGAGCCAGAGGATTTTTCGCTCCGGAACTGCGGTGGGCTGGCTATCAACAGATTGTTTTTACAGGGGCTTCGGATGGGTGGGTTTATCTGTTTATCGATGATGACAAAGTGGAAATTCGTGACGCTTCTCACTTGGTGGGTCTTGATATCACACAGACAACAGTCCAGCTTCAAGATGAACTTCACGATCCTGATCTTCAGGTTGCCACTATCGGTCCCGCTGGAGAGAACCTGGTCCGATACTCGATTATTTCCTGCAATCTTGCTCGGGCCGCCGGTCGGACGGGAATGGGGGCGGTTATGGGGTCGAAGAAACTCAAAGCTATTGTTGTTCGGGGCAGTAAGCCCGTAATACCCGTTGATCCAAAACGGTTTAAGAATACATGTGAACAGTTCAAACAGAGGATTGAAGAGAACGATGAGTTTGAAGCCCGGCATAAGTTTGGAACAACAAAAATCATGGACTCGCTGGCGAATATGGGCGTGTTGCCCGCTTATCACTACCGAACAGCTCTTTTTGATGATCTCAAGAAAGTTAATGGTACGGCTCTACGCCGAGATCATGTGGTAAAAGCGAAGTCGTGCTATAACTGCAACGTCTATTGCTCTCGCTACTCTTATACAAAGTACAATGAAGGAGAAGGTCCAGAGTACGAAGCCCAGGCAGGATTCTCCGTTAAATGCGGAAATCCCGATCTGGAACTGGCTGTAGGCGTCTCCAATACGGTCAACAGGCTTGGACTCGACTGCATCAGCATGGGAGAAGTCATTGCCTGGCTTATGGAATGCAGACATGAAGAATTGATATCAGATGCGGATATTGATGGTATTGATCTATCTTGGGGTTCAAAAGAGGCACTGCTTCGACTTCCTGAAATGGTTGCTCACAGGAAGGGAATAGGTGACCTGTTGGCGGAAGGGACAAAGCGTGCAGCAAAGCAATTTGGTGAAGAAGCGCAAAAACTGACGGTCGAAGTGAAGGGATTAGAACTATTTGCAGCTGATCCCCGGGGGATTAAGGGATATGCCCTCATGAATGCTGTTAATTCCCGGGGAGGAGACCACTACCGCGGCGAACCGTCCATTGAGCTGACTGGAGATGAAGAACTGGCCATGAAGCGTATCGGCAATCGGGATGCAGCCCATAGATTGAAAGAAGAAGGAAAAGGATTGCTGGTCAACTATGCCGAACATATGGGAATTCTTTCTGACAGCATGACTATCTGCAAGAATATCTCCTGCTGTATGGTGGACGTCATCGGTTTTGACTTTGCTGCGGAGGCTTATTCTGGGCTACTTGGTCACGATATAACGGCACAACAGCTTTGGGAAACCTGTTCTCATGTCAGCCAAGTTGAAAGAGAATTCAACATTCGTGAAGGTCTCCGCCCAGAGGACGATACTCTTCCTGTTCGATTCTTGGGTCAACCTATCCCAGACGGTCCAGCTAAGGGGACGGTAATAGATATTGACAGAATGGTTCAAGATTATTACAAAGAAAAAGGGTGGAAAGAATAATTGTAGAGGGAAATCGTGTCTTATATTGAAACTGTCAACCCTGAGGAAGCTGATGGTATTGTAAAGAAGGAGTATGAGAAAGGGGTACGTAGGTCTGGGAGAGTATTTAATATATTAAAGATCATGAGCCAGAGCCCACAGGCTCTTCAGGCCTCCATGCGCATGTATCTTGCCGTAATGTATGGCGAGTCGCAACTGTCCCGGGCACAGAGAGAAATGCTTGCCACGGTTGTGTCCCAGACAAACGATTGTTTCTACTGAACCGAATCCCACGGGGATGACTTCCGTGACGAAGTCAACGATGAAGCACTGGCAGAACATCTGAAGCACGACTGGCGGACTGTTGAATTGTCCGCTGAGGAGAAAGCTCTGTGTGAATGGGCCGTCAAACTTACACTGACGCCAGCTGAGATGTCTGAAGAAGACGTACAGATATTAGAGAAGGCAGGATTTTCTCAGGAAGCCATCAGCGATGCGGCTCAGGTAGTGGGCTACTTTAACTACATCAACAGAATCGCTGACGGCCTCGGCGTCGATCTCGAGCCGGAAATGCAAAAAGAGATGAATTCCTCTGGAGGCGCGAACGAGTGACCGCGGCGAGTGCCGTGTACCGCGGCTGGCAGTTCCCCTCTTGATTACCTTTGCGCCCTCCGATATTTCACCGAGATTCTGGGCACGTTTGAAAATTTCATGACGCTGGAAGAATTGGAGGAGAGGGGAACACATCTGAAAATAGCTACAGGTAAGATCTGATGAGAGTAGCGCTCTTTGGCGGAACGGGATTTGTCGGCAGCTATATGGTTGGGGAACTGCTGGATGATGGCCATGAGCCTGTCCTCCTTGTCAGGGAGGGGAGTGAGCAAAAGGTCCACCGGGAGAACGAGTGCCGCATCGTCATCGGCGACATCTCTGATGCTGGATCTATTCAAGAGACGCTGTCCGGATCGGAGGCCGTCATCTATCTCATCGGTATCGTCCGAGAGTTTAGGCGCAAGGGGATAAGTTATGAAGCACTCCACTTTGAAGGGGCGAAGCGGAGCATGCAGGCAGCCCAAGAATTAGGCGTGAGGCGGTTCATCCTCATGAGCGCCAACGGCGTTAAGCCGGACGGCACCGGATACCAATCTACCAAGTACATGGCGGACGAATTCCTGAGAGCCTCCACACTCGATTGGACCATATTCCGGCCGTCGGTGATCTTTGGTGAGCCTCGGGGGAGAATGGAACTCTGTTCGGCTCTGCGAGATCAACTCATCCGCCTCCCACTTCCGGCGCCGCTGTTCTTCAACGGCCTCATTCCGCGAGACGCGGGGAAGTTCGAACTGTCTCCCATCTACATTGGCGATGTGGCGGAGATATTTGTCAAGACGCTGGGAATGGAGGAGACTTACGGGAAGATCTACGAGCTGGGCGGGCCGGAGCAGTTTGACTGGAGAACTGTCCTGAAAACCGTGGCCGGAGCCGTCGGAAAGAATAAGTGGACTCTACCGGCGCCTGCGCTTGGAATCAAGTTGGCGGCGGCGCTCTTCGAACGTTTCGCCTTTTTCCCCATCACGCGAGACCAACTGACCATGCTGATGGAAGGGAATACATGTAATTCAGATGATCTCTTCAAGTCTCTCAACATTGAGCCAAAAAGGTTCGGGCTTGAAGCATTGAGTTATCTTAGGCCGTCTAACGATTAGCATTTAGCTGCATACTACGAAGCGTAGCTCGCGGCCCGCATTGAATAAGATCTTGGTGGGAAATGCATTCTTACGTTCGAATGCGGGGGGATTCGAAACCCTGAAATAGCTTCTCATTCTTGAAGTTGTTCCTCAAGTAGTTCTAAGGCTCCACGGCATACATAGACTGGGCGTGGGCGACACCGGCAGATTCATCGATATCGCTCGGCTCATCAGAATTCTTCATGACTGGTTCTGACTAGGGAAGCTGGTCTAAGAAAGGATTCACGACATGATGGAGACTATCCGAAGTGGTTGAAGAAAAATACTAAAGAAACATTGTCCCCAATCTAAATATTGTTGTATATTCAACGATATGGATTACGGAGATTATCTGAAAGGCCGGCACCTGGGGGAGCTCATGTCTCAGGCTATGCACGCTATGGGAAGGCGTCTCAAAGCCAATGCTGAAGCGAGGGAGATAAATATGTCCTTAGATCAGTGGATGGTCATGATTCATTTATGGAAGAAAGATGGTATTCCCCAAAATCAGCTGTGCCATGACACAATGAAAAGTAAAGGGAGCATCACCAGATTGATTGATACTCTTGAGAAGAAAAACTTTGTAGTGCGTGTTACCAGTGAAGTTGATTCTCGCGTGAAACTTGTCTATTTAACTCATGAAGGAAAGAGATTCTCTAATGATATGATAGAGGTGATGCTTGCAACCAGAGATGAAGCCGTTGATGGGATTAATGATACGGATATCAGTACTACAAAAAGGGTGTTGCGCAATATTTGTAATAACTTGAATAAACAGAAATAAATGGTTGCATATCCAACAATTTAGACAGTTGCTTATAACTTTGAAAAACAGACTTGGGAACGTGAATTGAATGGGGGTACTCCAATGTACAGAATATCAGTGCGAGGACTGGTTGTAACGCTCATGCTAGCAACTCCTTTCGTTTTGTTACGCGCCATGTTCACCAGCAGGGTGCTCAGTCCGGATGAAAATGTCAGTCCCAAAACATCCATCTATGAATATTCCGCGAACCTTATTGATGGCAAAGAGATATCGCTGGAACAGTTCAAAGGGAAAAAGATGCTCTTTGTGAACGTCGCCTCGAAGTGTGGCTATACCCCTCAATATAAAGGGTTGCAAAAATTGCACGAAGAACTTGGAGACAAGGTGGCCATTCTAGGATTTCCGGCCAACAATTTTTTCAGGCAGGAACCGGGGACGAATGAAGAGATCTTCGAATTTTGCTCGCTGAAGTATAGTGTTACGTTTACCATGTTCGCAAAGATTTCAGTGAAGGGAAAAGATAAACACCCCATCTATCAGTGGCTGACACATCCGAAGCTTAACGGCTGGAATGACCAGGATCCCACCTGGAATTTTTGTAAGTATCTGGTAGATGAAGAAGGGAAGCTTGTGAAGTTCTATAAATCAGGTGTTAAGCCTCTCTCGGAAGAGATGAGATCGGATATCCTTAAATAATTAAGCCGCACTCTGCAGCGGAGTCATAATGGTTACCTGCGCGGTATGTACGTAAGATGATCGATCCTCTGAGAATGATTTGGATCGGGTTGAATATGGGCGCGATCTTTATTCTTTGTGCCCCTTTCGATCTGTTGCTGAATATTCTGTTTCGTCGCCGCCGCCCCTGGTTTCTAATATGGTTCTGGTCACGGTGGGTTTTCCTTATGGGGGGGATTCGCTTCAAAGTGAAAGGTAAAGAGAACCTTGTTCCGGGGGAGAAATATGTTTTTATGAGCAATCACACCCATGAAGTGGATATAGCACTTCTCTATCTGGCCTTGAAGCGGGACATTGTTTTTGTGTCTAAAGGAGAGTTCAAAAAAGTTCCGTTTGTCGGCTGGTATGCGACTTTAAGAGGCCACATCTTCATCGACCGCTCCAACCCCGCAGGTGCGCAGTACACTATCATGCGGGCGGCGGAAAAACTGAGACGCCAGCTCAGGTCCGTGGTTATCTTTCCTGAGGGCACCTATTTCAAAGATGGGCGTATAAGACCTTTCATGCCCGGTGGAGCCGTGCTTGCCATGCAGACAGGCATGAAAGTGGCTCCTGTTGCCATCCATTCAAAGGCCAATATTGACAGCTTACTCATTAAGGGAACCTGGAAGAATCCTCTAAGGGTTATCATTGGGGAGCCATTCTCTGTTGCGGGAAAGAGTTTTGAAGACAGGTACGATGTGACTGAAAAGGTTCGCAACACCGTACTTGCTCTAATTGATAATGTTTCCTCTTCAGATCATTCTGGCGGTATATCCTCCAATGGAGACAAGGTGAAGGCGTGAAAACTTTAAAGCTCCACATTGTGTTAACTATTCTTTCTCTCTACTCCTTTGCATGGGCTCAATCTTCGCGCATAAACGGCTTTATCACCGATGAAGAGACAGGAGAAGTTCTCATGGGTGCGAATGTTTTTTTCCTGGAAACCGGTGAAGGGATGGCTACAGACATGAACGGTTACTACGTCCTTGATGGCATCCCTCCCGGTGGATATACTTTTCTTGTCAGTTATCTCGGCTATGAAGAATATCGTGAAAAATTCACCTTTAAAGATGGTGAAGTTTTGAACCGTAATATTGCTCTGATACCAATAGTTATCGAGACTGAAGGAGTAGTTGTGGAAGGGGAGAAAATTCAGCGTAAAGTCAATATCCAGCCGGGCAAAGTGAGCCTGAATCCTCGCCAGATAAAGGCCTACCCTGCCTTGGCGGAGCCGGACATTTTCAGAGCTATCCAAGCCCTTCCTGGTGTCCTTACCTCCTCGGAATTCAGCACAGGTCTTATAATAAGAGGTGGTAATACTGATCAGAATCTCATTCTTTTGGATGGCATTACTGTTTATAACCCATCGCACTTAGGCGGAGTTTTTTCCAACTTTATTGTGGACGCTGTAAAAGAGGCAGAGCTCATCAAAGGGGGATACAACGCTGAATACGGTGGCAGGCTTTCAGCTGTACTTAACGTTATCAGTAGAGAAGGGAACCGAAAAAAATTCGATGCAAGTGCTAACGTATCCTTGCTTTCAACTCAGACCACCATGGAGGGACCATTCTACAACGGAGCATGGCTTTTAGCCATGCGCCGAACCTACATAGATAAAGCGCTTGAGTTAGCCAATGATCTCAACTTAACTACCACAAAGGTGCCTTATTACTTTTATGATATCCAGGGCCACGTCTTTTCGGATCTTTCAACAAGGGACAGAATCAGCCTCAGTTTTTATGGTGGACTTGACGATTTTTATTTTGATGATCTCGGTTTCAACGCCCAATGGGGTAACCAAACATTCAGTCTTGCCTACCGGAAACTGTTTAGCGATCTCCTCATCGGGAACTTTCTTGTGGCCTCAAGCCAGTTCAAAACACTGTTTGGATTGGGTGGTGAATCGGGGCTTGTCAATGACAATGTTATTGATGACCAGACAATGTCGGCTAATTTTACTTATTTTCATAGCAAAGATAATACCTTGAAGTTCGGCTTCCAGGCTAAAAGGCTTGGTTTTGATTACGTCAGTTCATTTGGGGACACCACTCTTTTTAGAATTAATAGGTCTCCTTATGAGATGGGACTTTACCTGAAAACAAAAATGCCCTTTGGAGAAAAAGTTATCTTTGAACCAGGGATCAGATTGAACACATACACCGATCAGACTGACATTCTTTTTCCTGATTTCAGGCTCGGAGTCAAGTATCTGGTAACAGACGACCGTTATATCAACTTTGCTGTTGGTAATTATCACCAATTCATTCAGACTGTTCAGGATGATTATAATCCTACAATCCTCGACTTTTGGGTTGCCATTGACTCAAGCGTTGGTGCTGGTGCTTCTCAGCAAATAGTGCTTGGTTACGAGGAATACATTGGTGGCAGTTATAAGATTCAAGTGGAAGGATATTATAAAAATCTACAAAACATGCTGACATTTGTTGAAACTAGGGCTTCTACCGATGAACAGCTTGCGAATGAACAGGTGTCTGATAATTTTGCACCCTCTGATGGGAGTGCGTACGGTCTGGAAGTTTTTACTCAGAAAATGATGGGTAGATTGACTGGATGGCTTGCCTATACATATTCCATCTCTAGAAAAACTCTTGATAACAGAGCTTATTTTACCAATTGGGATCGGCGGCATGCCTTTAATGTCATTGGCAACTATAATATCAATGAAAAATGGGATCTTAACTGGAAATGGACCTACCAAAGCGGTCAGGCTTTTACTCCAATTCTGGGGTATTTTCTTGAGGATCTAGACTACGGAGTTTCTGGTGCGGGCACCATTAATTTTAAGACGATTCCTGGCACGAGGAATTCTGGCCGGTATCCACCCTTCCATCGGCTAGATTTTTCCATGGTTCGTCATATTCAAACGAATAAATTTGAAAAGTTGGATTTTTACTTTCAGATAATTAACGCTTACGACAGACAAAACATTTTTCGTTACGCTTACACTTCTGGTAGTGCTTTCAACGGTTTGGATGATGACGGCGACTGGGATGTGGAAAGTCATGATACGAACAAGAATGGCAAACCCGATCCCGGTGAACCCAATGTGGATGAACCTGATGAGGGTAAAGTGATACGGAATGATATTTCTGTTTTCCCTCTAATTCTAACTATAGGTCTTTCCATTGATTTCTGATATGAAAAAAGGGCTGTTTATTTTTTCGTTCTTGCTTTTATTCAGCTGTATAGAAGATGATCCGGCCGTTTACGATGAAAAACTGGTAGTGTTTTCTAGTTTAACAGCCGGGTTTCCCATGGGTGTGTTAGGAGACACGTGTACTGTTTCTCTTTCAGCGGATATTGCGGAAGAGAAAGATCCTCAGGCTCTTTTTGTGAGTGACGCACTTGTTACTATACAAGCTGTGGGAGAGGGTGAGCGGGACACGCTCTTTCCTGTCCTCGGTTCTCCTGGTCGGTACCTGCCAAGATCTTCGGTTATTTTTGAACCGGGTAAAACCTACAGACTGGAAACCAGCTGGCAAGACTATACGGTATATGGTGAAACTACGGTACCTGAGAAGATTGAATTTTTTAGCCCATCTGGTGAGACGTACATCTGTGGTGGTGAAGAGAGGGTGGTGGATGTTATCAATACGGACAATTTTGACATAACTTGGTTACAGCAGGTGGAGAGTTTTGAAGAAGTATTACAAAAAATTGACTTTACAAAAATCTCTACAGTGATCTACAAAAATGAGAGATGTTATGTGGGCAGTTTTGTATCTTTTCCTCTCTTCTTTCTGAATTTCAACTCTGAGGATTACAATACAATTCAGATATCCTCATTTGCGTTAGAGGCTGAGAAACGGGGCTTGGAGCCTTTCAGTGAAAACAGCAGTAGCGACTATTTTGATTACAACAGAAACGGAATCCGTGATTCCACTTTTGTGAATCTGATCTATGACACTACACAGCTTTATCAGCTTTGGAAAGAGGACTACTTACGCCTTGAGAATGGTGATCCATACCGAATCAATCCATTCCAGTGGCAAGTAGTGGAATCCCCGATCCCTATGAGTTGGTTGTTTTTCAATTATTATGGACTACACCTTATTACTCTCTCTGCCACTGATGAAGCTTATTATAACTACTACAGCGGCGACCCAGTAGCTCAGAATCAGTTTCTTCTCCCCCAAGGCAATATTGTGGACGGATACGGCCTCTTTTTTTCCAGAGCCTCCAGAGGGTTCCTGGTCAATATTGCACGTGATTCAACCTCTAGGTTTTAAATTCCACCTACATGAAAACAATTTTTTCTGAGAAGGTGGACCATCTCATCCTATAGAACCTCTTTTGGTTCAGGCCCCACAGGCCTAGCAGTCACCTTTTCCGTCTGGATTGTTACTGTGGGGGTCAGTTCTTATCTCTACCCTCCATTGTGATCCCTTCGTGCAGAATCAGTATTAGTTTCCCGATTCGAATGTGGAAGGTGGTTATGGTCTGTTCTATTCCTCTTCAGTGAAGTTCTTCTATGTGAACATCGTCCCCGGCGATTAATCAGAAAAGCCGCGTAAAGAGCTTACTGTCTTTCTGGCATCCCAAACTGCTTCCGGAAGAGTGAACTTTCATGCTAACTTCCTGTTGAACCTCTCATTCACTCAACTGACCGGTTATCATGTACAGGAGAATCTTTGGCACAGGCCCCACCGGAATTGGCGCAACTGTTGCCATCTGGTTTCTCGCTTTGAAGATTGAGCGGTGGATCGGTATTCCTTCTATCAGTATGGGGGAGACCTTTCGTCTGCTCCTCCTGATTCTTTTTGTAGCCGATGCGACGTTTATGACTGTCTGGAGCTTCATAGCGCTTCCCATTCCCGTGCGCGGCGATAAACTGGTTACCACTGGTCCTTTCCGGTGGGTGCGCCACCCGTTTTATGCAGCCATCATCTGGAGCGGGACGGGGGCGGTGGCCATCTGGCACTATTCGTGGACCGCCATCTTCTCAGTAATCCTCATCAATCTGTTCTGGACGTGGCATATTCAGCAAGAGGAGAGGTTTATGGTGGAGAAGTTTGGCGATGAATACCGGCGTTACACTGAAGAGACGGGGCAGTTCTTTCCGCTGCTCAGGAAGAGTGGTGATCCTTCATGAGCTCGGTTGAGTTAGAGAGAGAAGTGAGTGAGGGAAGCTGTCAGGTAAGCCGGTGAATACAGTCTAATGCGCAAGAGGCCGTTGCTAAAATGATGACCGCACCTAAGAAACTCGGCTGGATTATGCTGTTCGGTATCGCCTTCGGACTTATCGAAGCGGCCGTGGTGGTCTATCTGCGGGCGAGCTACTATCCCGAAGGTTTTGATATGACCGTCGGCAGACTGCCGACGGCTATTCTGTGGACAGAAATCATCCGTGAAGCGGCCACAATCGTTGTGCTCATCTCTGTGGGCGTTCTTGCGGGCACGACCTGGCTGGCAAGGACGGGCTCAGTCTTTGTGGCGTTTGGTGTGTGGGATATCTTCTACTATGTCTGGCTCAGGGTGTTTATCGGCTGGCCGGAGACGCTGCTTACGTGGGATGTTCTGTTTCTGATTCCCAAAATGTGGACCGGGCCGGTGCTGGCGCCGGTGCTGGTGAGCTTAGCTCTGGTTGGGTGCGGAGGGTGGATTGTATTGAAGCGGGAGGCCGGTTTGCCGCTCAGAATAGCGGCGCTGGATTGGACGGTGGAAATAGCTGCGGGTGCACTTATCATCGCCGCCTTTCTCTCCAATGACGGCGTTTCCATGCCGGAGACGTTTCCGTGGTGGCTGTTTCTGACGGGACTGGCGGGAGGCGTCTTCTATTTTGTCTGGCGGGTTGAGGGCGGCAAGCCAATTCACAAATAGGTTAATGCCATATCGGCTGCGCCACTTCATCGTTCCGCTGGACAGGAGTATCTTCAGGAAAGTGCTCTATCTGGCGCTGCCTGTCATAGTGGGAAATCTCAGTCGCGTCCTCATGAACGTTGTGGATGTGGCTATGGTAGGCAGGCTCGGCGTCAACGCTCTGGCGGCGGTGGGAATGGGCGGCGTCCTCATCTGGACTGTCTTCAGTGTGGGCATCGCTTTCCGGACGAGCGTGCAGACAATAACGGCTCGCCGCTACGGTGAAAGGAGATGGGCGGACTGCGGCCAAGCCTTAAATAACGGCCTTATCTTTGCGGTAGGCATTGGGGCGGTTGTATCGGTTGTGGGATATCTGGCGGCGGAGACGGTCATTGAATTCCTCATCAAGGATCCGGCCGTTATTCCGCTGGCTGTCATCTATACGCAGTGGTCGTTTGTTGGGGCGGCCTGTATCACGGTGGGGTATGCGTTTCAGGGATTCTTTAACGGCGTGGAGCAGACGAAAGTGCACATGGAAGTGACTATCGCATCGAACCTGCTCAATGTCTATCTGAATGCCGGACTGATCTTCGGCAGTGAGAATCTTGCCTCCATGCTTGCACGCACGCCACTGGGTGACCTGTCCGCTTTTGCGCTCCTCTGGACGCCATTCGACTTTCCCGCTCTGGGGGTGGAAGGGGCCGCCATTGCGACGCTTCTGGCTTCCGTCTGGATGATAGTCCACTATGCAGTTCGGGGGATGATGGGCCAGTTCAAGGCGAAGTACCGTACCTTTTGCGGCGGTGTAAAGAGAGAGACGCTGGAGAAGATCGTTGACATCGCCACACCTCAGGGACTGCAGGAAGTGGGGGTGACGATTGTCTATATCCTCTTCTTCAAGATCATTGCAATGATCGGAACATTGGAGGTGGCAGCGACGGAAGTTGTTTTCACTATCATGACAGCGTCCTTTATGCCCGGGATCGGTTTCGGCGTCGCCTGCGCCACGCTGGTGGGGAAGCATCTGGGGGAGAAGGATCCGCAGCGGGCCGCCGTCAGTATGGTGGAGTCTGTGCGGTGGTCGGTGATCTTCATGGGGAGCATGGGCATCCTGTTCATGACCTTTCCCGCCACCATTCTGCCTTTTTTCACCAATGATCGCCAAGTGATTGAGATGGGCGTGGTGGCGCTTCGTCTTTTGGGCGTGATTCAGTTCTTCGACGCCGTGGGGATGACCCTCTGGTTCGCCCTTACAGGAGCCGGAAACACCAAGTTCCCTGCGGTCATGGACATGGCTCTCGCCTGGGGCGTCTTCCTGCCTCTTTCGTACCTCTCAGCGGTGAAGCTGCAGTTGGGTATTATGGGACCGTGGATCAGTTTCGGCATCTACATCATGCTTTACGCTTCGGTGATAGCGTGGAAGGTGCTGAAGGGGGACTGGAAAGAGATCATAGTGTAAGCTGGCTGACACTACACATCATGTTACAACTGAAAACCTTGAAAAGTAAATTTTACACGCTTACATTTAAACGTTAAAGCAGTGGAGATAAGCTTTATAATATAAGATTAGTCGTCTAGACGAGGCAGCCGGCGGAGGCGCAGTTTAGATTCGCCGGTGAGGGTGCGGAGATTCCTCTGAAAGGAGTCCCCATGGTGTATAGATTGGGGTAAGCTGGAGACGGCTGCACATATTTCTGACTGTTGCATTCGTGTTGATTTCCCCGTCACGGGGGCAGACTACATATCTCAGTGAAGACTTCGAGGATGGCGATATTTCCGGCTGGACGGAAGGTCAGAGCGGCGACTGGACAGTCTCAACTTCAACGCCCATAACAGGAAGCTACTCCCTCAAACATAACCTCTCCAGTACCGCCGCCGAGAGTTACGTCAGTCACGCCCTTACCAGTCTGAACCTAGCCTCCGGTACCACCACTTGGAAGTTCAACCTGAAGAACGGAAGCTGGGATCCTTCTGGTAGCAACCGCTTCTGGGCGTACCTGATTGCTAACGAGACGAACATCGGCGGCAGTACGGTGGACGGCTATGCCGTTGGCGTCAATCTCACAGGCACCGACGATATTCTCACCTTGTGGAAAGTGACGGACGGTGCTGCTGACGGCGCTGTGGTCACCTCCAGCCTCGATTGGGGCAGCAGCGATCTGATCGGGATTGAAGTAACCCGAAACTCGTCTGGTACATGGGAACTCAAGTTCGATTCCGATGGTGGTTTTGATAATCAGACATCCGCCGGAACTGGAAGCAACACCGACTACACCACAACGAGCTATTTCGGACTGTTCTATGATTTCACCAGCAGCAGAGCGGGGAAGTTGAGGATGGATGACATAACAGTCTCTCAGACCGCCGCCAGCAACAATACATCTGTTCAGTTTACATCGTCGTCAGCCTCGGTGGCTGAAAGTGTGGGGACATACGATATTACTGTATCCATCACCAATGAGGATGCTTCTAACGCCACCACTGTGGAGCTGGCCCTGACGGGCGGCACAGCGAGTAACGGATCGGATATCACTACTTACTCAACTCAGACGCTCACCTTCCCAGCCAACAGTTCAACCAATCAAACCACGACGGTCACCATCAGTGACGACTCCAGTCTGGAAGGAGATGGGACCCTCATTTTCCAGCTTCAAAATGTGAGTGGCGGCAATTCGGCAGAGATTGGACCGACGAGCCAGTTTACGCTCACAATTCAGGATAACGAGTTGATCATCAACGAAGTCCATGCCGACCCGGATGCGACGAATGGAGATGCTAACGGGGACGGCACAGTCAGTACCGCTGACGATGAATTCGTTGAGCTGGTGAACAACAGCGGTGCTGGTATTGACATGAGCGATTGGACAGTTTCGGACGGTGTAGGCGTTAAACACACTTTTGCATCCGGTACTACCCTGAAGACCGGGCAGGGGATGGTAGTGTTCGGCGGCGGTACGCCGACGGGGACCTTTGGTGGCAGCCTCACCACCACCGCTTCCAGCGGGAGCTTGAGCCTCAACAACAGCGGCGATGATGTCGTCGTGAAGAACGGCAGCGGGACTGTGATGTCTTCCTATACATACGGCAGCGAAGGAGGGGACAACCAGTCCATAACGCGGGACCCGGATCTGACAGGATCGTTTGTTAAACACAGCACAGCCAACGGCGCAAACAGCGCTCTCTTTTCCGTGGGGACTAAAATCAGCGGCAGCGCATTTGTCGGCATAGTGACAGTGACCGAATCTGACGGCAGCACGCAAGTGACTGAGGGAGGTTCCACAGACAGCTACACTATTGTCCTCGATGCACCACCTTCTTCTGATGCGACCATTTCAGTCTCTCCCGATGCACAGACTTCGGTCAGTCCCGCGTTCCTCACTTTTACATCATCAAACTACAGCACAGCCCAGACTGTCACTGTAACGGCGGTGGATGATGGCACCGTTGAAGGGAATCACTCCAGTACCATCAGTCACACGGCATCGAGTGATGACACGAACTACAACGGACTGTCCATGAGCGCGATCACCGCTACGGTGGTGGACAACGACGCCGCCGGTGTGACAGTCACCGAATCCGGCAGCGGTACGGCTGTGACAGAAGGGGGCTCTACGGACAGCTACACAGTTGTCCTAAATTCTGCGCCGAGTTCAGACGTGACCGTTGCCGTATCCGTCTCTGGTGGCGAGATCACGGCCAGCTCCTCCTCCCTGACATTTACCAGTGCTAACTACAACACCGCTCAGACAGTCACAGTAACAGCAGTTGATGACAGTGATTACGAGGGGAGTCATTCAGCTACGATTACGCACTCTGCCTCCAGCAGCGACAGTAACTATGACGGGATTACAGTCGGCAGTGTAACGGTGACTGTCACCGACAACGACCTGCCAGAGATCATCATCAACGAGATTCATTACAATCCGAACGATGATGGGAATTATCCTGATACTGACTACGAATTCCTTGAATTATATAACAATGAGAACAGCTCTGCGGATATAAGCGATTACACATTCACGGCCGGTATTACGCATACGTTTGCATCAGGGAGCACGATTGCGGCCGGCGGATATCTTATTCTTGCCAAGAATTCCGCCAGCTACTCAGGGAGCACCCAGTGGACGACCGGTACACTCACCAATACGGGGGAGAAGATAGAACTGTCCAGCGCCGCCCCTGAGGGTACAGTCATTGATTCGCTTACTTACGGTTCAAGCTCGCCGTGGGCCACGGCGGCGAACGGCGACGGCTCCAGCTTGGAGCTGATTAATGCGAATCTCGATAATTCTTTCTCTGCAAGCTGGAAAGCGTCCTCATCCTCCAACGGAACTCCCGGTGCGCAGAACAGTGTTTATGAATCGGACACTAAACCGCTCATCTATAACATATCCCGATCGCCAACCGTGCCTGCGGCAACTGAGGATGCTGCCGTCACTGTCACGGTAACTGACGACGGCTCTCTTACGGCGGTGATGCTCGGTTACAGTCAGAACGGCGGCACTCAGCAGGAAATAGCCATGACCGCCAGCGGCAGTTCCTATGCGGCAACATTGCCCACGAGCGGATTTGCCGACGGGGATCGCATCAGTTATACCGTCACAGCCACCGATAACAGTTCGCAGAGTTCCGTCAGCGACACCTTCGGTTTTTTTGTCGGTACTACAACAGTGGCATCTTTGCGGCAAGGTGACAGCAACGGCGAACCACTCTACAAGGATTACTATGCTCGAGTTGAAGGTGTAGCTACCGTGGCCAGTGGCGTCTTCTCAACTTATCTGAATGTGTATCTCCAGGATGCGGGCGGCGCTATTAATGTGGTGGACTACAGTTCTACCTCCACTGCCGTCACTCAAGGTAACAGTTATACAGCCGTGGGCAATGTCACACATTCGAACGGCAATCTCTGGCTGGTACCCGATAACGCTTCGGCTGATATAACTGACAACGGCGTCGGCACCCCCCCCTCCCCGCAGGTAAAGAGTATCAGTGGGCTTCTGGCAGATGCCGAGGCAAGTGAAGGCTTGCTGGTGACAATCGAAAATGTGAGCAAGGGCGAGGGGAGTGATGACTGGCCCGCCTCGGGCAATAATGGATCACTCACCATCACTGACGACGGCGGGACAAGTAAGCTGACGCTGTTCATAGACAGCGATACCGATGCTGATGAACTGACAGGGCCGGCCTATCCGGTTGACTTGACCGGCATCTTTTACCAGTATGACACCTCTTCACCCTATGATGGAAGGTATCAGATCAGCCCCCGCGCCTCGAATGATATTTCAAGGACGCAGCCGACCACAGCTGTAACTTTCGCTACCACGACTCTGTCGGTTCAAGAAAATGACGGCAGTTTCGAGGTGACTACAAGTATATCAAATCCAAGTTCCGTTAGTGCTACTTCCGTTAAGATAATTCTGAAAAGTGGTGAAGCTTCTCTCATCAGCAGTGACACCAGCAAGACGATCACTTTTGCGGCCGGTAGTTCTGAATCTCAGAGTGTGCAGTATACGGTGGTTGATGATGTCGTTTACACGAGCAGCAGAACGCTTCAGTTTGTCTTGAGAAGTGTCAGCGGTGAGTACGGTGCGTCCATCGCAGCCGACAGTATTGTCACCGTTTCCTTTCTTGATGATGAACCTCCGCCCGGTACCGTTTTGCAGTTCGCGGCTCTCGCTGCAGATGTGGATGAGGGTGCCGGGAGCACTACCATTGCTGTTTCAATCACCGAGCCCAGCGCCACTGAGGCCACCACCGTGGAGGCGATTCTGTCAGGCGGGACGGGCAGCGCCGCTGACGTGGGAGACTACAGCACGCAGTCACTCACCTTTTCTGCCGGATCATCTGAGAGTCAGTCGCTTTCGCTCACTGTTACGGACGATGAAAACTTTGAAGGAGATGAGACAGTAATCTTCACGCTTAGAAATGCTGCGGGTGGGAACAGCGCCTCAGTGGGAAATGACAGCACGTTTACACTTACTATCAGGGAAAACGATCAGCAGACGGTTGTCTACTTCGCAACGACGGAAACGACCGTTGTGGAAGGGATAGATTCCACTGCCGTGCTGACATTGGGGATCCTGAATCCCGGCACCGCCGCCACGACAGTAGATATAAAACTGAAGAGCGGTGACGCCTCTGATATGAACAGCTATATTGTCCAGGCCGTCACTTTTCCCGCAGGCAGCCTTGACAGTCTGAACATTGCTATACCGATAACTGACGACAGCGAGGTGGAGCCGGGGGAAATTGTGGTACTGGCACTTCGTAATCCGTCCGGGGGCAATGCAGCCGCGGTGGGACAGGACAGCTGCTTGACAGTGACAATTCTTGATAACGATATTTACAATATTGTCATCAACGAAATTCACTACAACCCGAGCTCAGCACAGGGGAGTGATGATGATTTCGAGTTTCTCGAGCTCTATAACGCTGGCATTCAGACGGCCTATCCTGAAATGTATTTTTTCCATGCGGGGGTGCAGTATGTTTTCACATCATCGGATTCCATTCTCCCGGGTGGTTACATGGTGCTGGCCTACAATGGGGCGTCGTACGCGGGTAGCAGAGAGTGGACGTCGGACGGATTGAAAAATGACGGCGAGAATATTGTTATTATGAATGAAGGGGGAATAGTTATCGATTCAGTCAGCTACGGACGCAGTAGTCCATGGCCCGCGGCGGCGAACGGTACGGGCCCCTCCCTCGAGCTGAGAAACCCGTTTCTCGACAACAGTCTCCCTTCAAACTGGCTCTCCAGCAGCATTGATAGCGGGACCCCCGGCGCGTGTAACTCACAGACGTCATTCCCGCCCACTCCTTTCAGTATGAAGTCACCATCACACCTGGCGTTACTCGAAATTACAGATGAAACCATAAATGACAGCCTGCTGTTTGACTGGACCGTCTCTGTTGATCCCGATAGCGACGCTGTCACCTATGACCTGGCGTTGGAAGGGGAGAACTTCCTGCTCTCTTTCCCAGCCGTCACGGACACTTTCCAGCAGGTGGCCCACTTAGATATCTATAGTGCCATGGATCAGAGCCGTCTGGCGCACTGGAGAGATACGTCGGAGATATCACTTGAGTGGACTGTGATTGCCAGCGACCGGGAAGACAGTACACTGGCTGAAAACGGACCCTTCGAGCTACTGGTGAGAGAGAATGTTCTGGCGGCGTATGAAGCGCTTCCGCTGCCGGAATCTTTCGCACTCTATCAGAACTATCCCAACCCGTTCAACCCTTCCACCACAATCAGCTATGACCTGCCACAACAAGCTCAGGTCACCCTTGATATTTTTGATATAATGGGTAAACAGACAAAGACTCTGGTCAACCAGCCACAGGATGCTGGATTCAGAACAGCTGTCTGGGACGGTACTGATGAGTTGGAGAGGACTGTGAGTGCCGGTGTCTACCTGTACCGGATACGGGCTGGGGAGTTCAGCCAGACACGGAAGATGCTGTTATTGAAATGAAAAAGTCCCTCGCCATACTGCTCCTACTTCTAAGCTTCATATCAACACAAGAGTTCGGGAAGTTCAGGCACGGTTTAATTGAACCAGTAAGATATTTTGGCTACTAGTGCTTTGTCCTTGGTGCGGAAATCATCCGGATAAGAATTATTAGTATAAACAATAAACAGATCGGATACCGGCGCAAAACGCCACTGGAAGCGCAAATTCACATTAACGTTGTCAGCCTGATCATTGTATTGAACAAAAGTGGTGAGAAATAATTTATTAGTGAAGGTTAGATCCAGTCGCGGCCCAATCAATAGAAAGGCCATACTTTCAAAAGGTTCGGGCAGATCAATCTTGTCATAAGTCGTAGATATGGATAGGTTTACATAAGGCTGCACCCGATAATTAATTGTACCGTTAAGAGAAAACTTGTTGCCGTTATAGTAACCTCCGTACCGGATATTGGAAGTAAAGTTGAGTGTTTTTCGGGCATCAGATTCGTAGTTCAATGAAAATTCATTCCAGTTGTATGCACTGCCGGCTGCAAGTGTATCACCGCCTGTATTAGTTGGGTCAAACGGGGCGAGTAATTTTACAAAACCGCGTTCTAGTTCTGCTGACAACTTGCTCCGGTCCAGCCAGTTGATTATGTATTGTAGTTCAAGTTCTCGATCCATTGTTTTGAGGTCCTCATCCAATACATTATCAAATCTAAATGTTGGTCCATGATTAAGTATTTTCCCTTCATTGGGGTAAAATTTGTATTCTAAATGTGGTCCAAAACGGTGGAACCCAGCCCGCTTTACAAAACCTACATCAGCTTGGAAATCTGCGCCGACAAAAGAATAGCCCATATGGGAAGATATTGTGCCGTTATTATATTTGATTGAAGTAGCTGCTGCGAACGCTTTATCACCGGCATTCTTGTATATTGCTTGGTGAAAAAAAGTTTTCCCTGTCCAAAGGTTGTCCGCACTGGCCAGGTTAAAATCAATACCGCCAACCCGGTTATACGAATTTTCGCTGCCATTTGCATTCTCTTGCAGGTCAGATTCCTTATTTACTAGGAATATGCTTAAACTGGAACGTGTAAGTATCTTTCGCTGCAGTGTTGCTACAGTAAAGTTGCTGGCCGGGGCTTCCTCATTCGCATCGGTTTGCATACTCATGATCCCCAATCGGTAATTTGATCCCAGTTTACCGCTTAGGCGAGCACCGCCTTTAACCGGAGTAGCCAGCCCAATCCGCCGGGAGAAAAAAGGACGAACATTCTTACTACCTAGGCTAGCGAAAAGGTCACTGTTCTCCAGAAAAAACTGCCGTTTTTCGGGAAAGAACAATTCAAAACGATCCAGATTTGTCCTCTGTTGGTCTACCTCTACCTGTGAAAAATCCGGATTAATGGTTAGGTCCAGATTTAAAGAAGTGGATAATGTTACCTTTGCATCAAGACCACTATCCACATCGCTATCCGCTGGGGTGCCTACATCAATATCTTCTGATCCTTGACCGGAAAGAAAAGGAATTATTGAAAATCTGGTTCCCAGCTTCGGAGGTGGTTTATCCCATTGTAGTGTACCAGTGAAGGCCAGGGTAGAGGATTTGAATTGCCGTGGTACAGGTGCCCAGGAAGACTTTTCATTTTGGAGTAATGAAAAACGACTGAAATTAATGCCCCATTCATCAACTCCATCCTGGTAGCGAATACTGCGAAATGGAATTGCAAATTCTGCCACCCAGTGATCATCATGTTCTTTTATGGCTGAAAACCATTTGCAGTCCCAGTCCAGCGAAACATCACCTCCATCTGCCTGTATGCCATCCCATTGCGCTCCCGCGGCAGAGACCCCAAATGCAAAGCCGTTGGTCTGATCATTGTAGGTGTCTAAGAAAATGATGAAGTTATCATTTTTTGGAAAACTAAAATCTCGGCGCAACGATTCTACAGGACGTTTACCAAGTACCTTATCATAACAGATAATCGCTGCAAAAAGGTGATCATCATTGTAGGCCAGTTTTACTTCTGTCCTCGCAGTAGCCAGGCCAGTATCAATAGGTGTTATTCTAAAAAAGTCTTTGGCTGTAGCAGCATTTTTCCAAACTGTTTCAGTAAGTTCACCATTAATAACGATTTCTTCATCTGTTGCGGCAATATCAATCCGGAAAGTAGCGCGGTTAACAGGTTCCGACTGGGCTTGCAGCAAAGAAAATCCTATTAATATATA